>DASQER010000081.1:0-16082 GCA_035633575.1 Thermoleophilaceae bacterium | reverse complement strand
CACCACAACCACCACGCATTCCCGCGCTCCGCAATGCACGGCCTGCGCTGGTGGGAGGTGGACCTCGGCGGACTCGTGATCCGAGCGATGCGCCGCCTCGGGCTGGCGTGGAACGTCGTGCTGATCACGCCCGAGCGCCAGCAGCAGCGGCTCGTGGAGCCGCCCGCCGCGCGCGCTCCCGAGGCTCGCGCCGCCACCGCCGAAGTCAGTCAGCGCCTAGCGCACGAGCGCGCGACCGTCTAGAGCGCGGCGCGGAGCAGGTCGAGCAGCTCCTGCTCGTCCGGCGGGTCGGGCGTGTTGTGCAGCGCCGGGTGCTGCCGGACCGCGGCCGCCACGCGCGGGAGATGCTCGTCCTCGACCCCTAGCGTGGCGAGGCGGGTGTGACCGCTGCGCGCCGATAGCTTCGCCGCCCTGCCCGCCGCGGCGTCGGGGTCGCCCTTGGGGTCCCCGAGAGCGCGCGCGAACTGACCCATCACGCCGGGCGCGCGGGCGGCCATCATGCCCGCGAAGTGGGGCAGCATCACGGCGTTCGTCTGCGCGTGCGGCGAGCCGACCGTGCGGACGAGCAATTGGCAGGTGGCGTGGTGCACCGCGAAGCCGGTGGTGGCCGAGGCCCAACCGCAGAGAAGTGCCCCGAGCGCCAGATCATCACTGGCAATCAACGCTGCGCCGCGGAGCGCGGCCAGCTCGGCGAGCGGGTTGGCGAGCGGCGTGTAGAGCGCCTCCATCCCGTGCGCAAGCGCGTTCATCGCGCTGGCCGCCAGTTCTGGCCCCGGCTGCGACGTCATCAGCAACGGATCGGCCACGACGAGCGACGGACGCACCATGCGCGCGCCCTCAACGCCCGCCGGGGTCCTGTGGAATGGGGTGAGCTCCGCTCCGGAGAGCGTGGTCGGGATTGCGGCCACGGGTGCCCCGGTCAGGCTGGCGATCGCCTTCGTAGTGTCGATCACGCGGCCGCCGCCGAGGGCCACCAGCGGGCCCTCACCCGTCTCGGGGAGCAGTGACGCCGAGATCTCGTCCACGAGACCGGGCGGCACCTCCACGACCTGCGCCGCGCCGTCCGCCACCGGTGCGCTTCCCGCCGCCCGCTCCGTCGTCAGGAGCGTGTAGCTCTCGAAGCCGGCCTGGCGGAGCAGATCGGGCGCCTCGGCCGCGGAGCCCTCCCCGAAACGGATCGTGCGCTCACCGTCGCGCATGGTGAAGGACTCGGCGGTCAAGGCGCCTAGGGCGTCGGCGTCTTCTTGGCCTCGCGCTCGAGCATGCGCTCGGCCTCGGCCGCGACGTCGTTGGCCAGCGCGTTCGAGATCGCGCGCAGGTACGCCTTGCCGGACGCCTCGAGGATGTCCGTGGACACGCCTACGCCCGACGAGAGCTGGCCGCCGAGCTCCAGCAGGACGGTCACCTCGCCGAGCGCGTCGCGCCCGCCGGTGACGGCGGACACGTGGTACTCCTTCAGGCGCGCCTCGTGGCCGGTGGCGGCGTTGAGCGCGCTGAAGAACGCGTCCACCGGGCCGTCGCCGGTGAAGCTGCCGGACTCCACCTCGCCGTCGGGCATGCGCACCCGGACGTGCGCGAGCGGCGAGCGCGTGGAGGACGCCTCGATGTCGAAGGACACGAGCTCGAAGGCGGCCGGCGCCTGCTTCATCTCGTCGGAGACGATCGCCTCCAGGTCGAGCGCCGTGACCTTCTTCTTCTTGTCAGCCAGCTCCTTGAAGCGCTTGAACGCCGTGTTGAGGGCGGCGCCCTCCACCTTGAAGCCGAGCTCCTCGAGCGCATTGCGCAGCGCGTGGCGGCCCGAGTGCTTGCCGAGCACGAGCGAGTTCGTCTCGAGCCCGATCGTGGTGGCGTCCATGATCTCGTAGGTGGTGCGCTCCTTGAGCACACCGTCCTGGTGGATGCCGGACTCGTGCGCGAAGGCGTTGCGGCCGACGATGGCCTTGTTCGGCGGCACCTGGTAGCCGGTCAGGCGGGACACCATGCGGCTGGTGCGCGCGATCTCGCGCGTCTCGACTCCGGTCCAGAGCCCGTGCGCGGCCTCGCGCACGTGGAGGAGCATCACGATCTCCTCGAGCGACGCGTTGCCCGCGCGCTCGCCGATCCCGTTGATCGCACACTCCACCTGCCGGCAGCCCGCCCTCACGCCGGCGAAGGAGTTCGCCACGGCCACGCCGAGGTCGTCGTGGCAGTGGACCGAGCTGGTCACGCCGGCCAGGCCGGGGACGAGGCGGTGGAGCTCGCGCCACATCTCCGCGTACTCGTCGGGCATCGAATAGCCGACCGTGTCCGGCACGTTGATGGTGGTGGCACCCTCGTCGAGGGCGATCTGGAGCACCTCGGCGGTGAACTCCAGGTCGGCGCGCGTGGCGTCCATCGGCGAGAACTCCACGTCCTCGCAGAGCGCCCGCGCCTGGGCGACCGCCGCCCGCGCCTGGCCCTTCACGTCCTCGCGGCTCGACTGCAGCTGGTACTCGATGTGGATGTCGCTCGTGGAGATGAAGGTGTGGATACGCGGGCGCTCGGAGGCCTTGATCGCGTTCCAGGCCGCGTCCACGTCCTGTGCGTTGGCGCGCGCAAGCCCGCAGATCACGGGACCGTGCACGTCCCGGGCGATGGCCTGGACGGCTTCGAAGTCGCCCGGCGAGGAGATCGGGAAGCCGGCCTCGATCACGTCCACGCCGAGCCGGGCGAGCTGGTGCGCGATCTCGAGCTTCTCCTGCTTGTTCAGCGAGATCCCCGGCGACTGCTCCCCGTCGCGCAGGGTGGTGTCGAAGATCTTTACTCGGTCCTTCTCGCTGCGGTCCATGTCGCTCCTACTCCGTCGTCGGCCTTCAGGTCACGCACCGTTCATCCCCCGAAGGGGAGCAGGAGCGGAAGTCGAAGGCCGGCCAGGAACGACACGCTTCAAGCGTACACGGCCTAGAGCGTCAGCACGACCTTGCCGACGTTGCTGCGCTCGTGCAGGTAGCGGTGCGCCGCCGCGCCGTCGTCGAGGCGGAACTCCTTGGCCACCACGGGCCGCAGGCTACCGTCGTCGATCCAGGCGCGCAGCGGGTCGATCAGCTCCTCGAGCGACTGCTTCTCGTCCCAGAGCGTGAGCATGTTCAGCCCGATCACCGACTTGGACTCCCTCATCAGCTTGAGCGGGTTGAAGCGCGGCATCTGCGCGAGCACGCGCAGGGCGCGCAGCGGGCTCCTGCGCTCGCCGGCCTGGACCTCGGACGCGCCGAAGCAGACGAGCCGCCCGCCAGCCCGCAGCAGCGCGAAGCTCTGCTTGAAGCTGCGGCCGCCGATGGCGTCGAGGGCGAGGTCGATCGGGTGCTCCTCTCCCGCGATGCGGCGCACCTCGTCCACCACGTCGTGCGTGCGGTAGTCGACCGGGTGATCGACGCCGAAGCCGCGGATCGCCTCGTGCTTGGCGGGGCTCGCGGTGCCGTAGACCTCGGCCCCGACCAGCTTCGCGATCTGCGTGACGGCGATGCCGACTCCGCCGGCCGCCGCCTGGATGAGCACCCGCTCGCCGGGCCGCAGGCCGCCGTAGCGGACGAGCCCCGCGTAGGCCGTGGCGTAGGTCACCGGCATCGCGGCGCCCTCGCTGTAGCTCCAGCCGTCCGGCATCGGGATCAGCGACCCGGTCCTCGTCACGGCCAGCTGCGCGTACCCGCCGAAGCGGCAGGCGCCCATGACCCGCTGCCCGACCTCGAAGCCGTCCACCCCCTCCCCCAGCGCGTCCACGTCGCCGGCCACCTCGTAGCCCACCACGCACGGGGGCTTGGGTGCGTCGGGATAGAGCCCCACGCGGGCGAGCAGGTCGGCGAAGTTCACCCCGGCGGCGCGCACCCGGATGCGAACCTCGCCGGGCCCCGGCTCCGGATCGGGCCGCTCCTGCACCCGCAGAACGTCCGGCGGGCCGTGCTCGGTGATGACGAGGGCCTTCATCCGGGGTAGGCAGCCTATATCGTGAAACCAGGCATGAGAACAGCCTCAGGGACGAGCGTCGACATCAAGGACTCGATCCTCGACGCGATCGGAGAGACCCCGCTCGTACGGCTTTCCCGCCTGGGCAAGGACCTCACGCCGCAGCTGGTCGCGAAGGTCGAGGCCCTCAACCCCGGAGGCTCGATCAAGGACCGCGTGGCCATCGCCCTGATCGAGGCCGCCGAGCGCGAGGGCAAGCTGAAGCCGGGCGGCACGATCGTCGAGCCCACGAGCGGCAACACCGGCACGGGGCTCGCCATCGCCGCGGCCCTCAAGGGCTACCGCGTGATCGCTGTGATGCCGGACAAGATGTCGAAGGAGAAGATCGACCTGCTGCGCGCGTACGGCGCGGAGGTGGTCGTGGCCCCCACCGAGGTGCCTCCGGACTCGCCCGAGTCCTACTACCGCGTGGCCGACCGCCTCACGGAGGAGATCCCGGGGGCCTACCAGCCCAACCAGTACCGCAACCAGGCGAACCCCGATGCGCACTACAGGACGACGGGTCCCGAGCTGTGGAGGCAGTCCGGCGGGCAGATCACGCACCTGGTCGCGGGCGTGGGCACCGGCGGCACCATCACCGGGGTCGGCCGCTACCTGCGCGAGCAGAACCCGGACATCCGGATCGTCGGCGCGGACCCCGTCGGGTCGATCTACTCCGGCGGCGAGGACGGGGTCAAGCCCTACCTGGTGGAGGGCGTGGGCGAGGACTTCTGGCCGGAGACCTACGACCCCTCGATCGTGGACCGCTACGTCACGGTCTCGGACAGGGACTCGTTCCTGTGGACGCGCCGGCTCGCCGAGACCGAGGGCATTCTCGCCGGCGGCTCCGGCGGTCTCGCGCTCTATGCCGCCTACCAGGTGGCGCGCGAGGTGAACGACCCCTCGGCGATGGTCGCGGTGATCCTGCCCGACGGCGGGCGCTCCTACCTCTCGAAGGTCTTCAACGACGCCTGGATGCGCCAGTACGGCTTCCTCGAGCGCGACGCCGAGCTCACCGTGGGCGACGTGCTGCGCCGCAAGCACGCGGAGGGCGAGATCCCGCCGCTGCTCACGGTGGAGACGAACGCCAAGGTGCGGGACGCCGTCGCGCTGCTCCACGAGCACCGGGTGTCGCAGCTCCCGGTGGTCTCGGCGCACGACCCGCACACCGTGGTCGGCTCGGTGAGCGAGCGCGGCCTGCTCAGGCACGCCATGGACGATCCCGCTCTGCTCGGGGCGGAGATCGTGGCGGTGATGGAGGCGCCGTTCCCGGCGATCGCCGCCGAGGACGGCGTGCGCGAGGCGGTCGAGCTGCTCGCCGACAGGCGCGAGGCCCTGCTCGTGAACATGGGCGGGCGGGCGACCGGGATCGTCACGCGCGCGGACCTGCTCGAGTCGCTGGCGCGGTGAAGGGCAGGCGGCTCGCCACCCGCGTGGTGCACGCGGGCCTCGACCCCGACCCCACGTTCGGCTCGCTGATCCCGCCGATCCACCAGACCTCGACCTACGTGCAGCGGGCCCCGGGCGAGTTCGTCGAGGACTACGACTACGCGCGCTCGGCGAACCCGACGCGCGCGGCGCTGGAGCGTGCGCTCGGCGAGCTCGAGGGCGGCCTCGGCACGGCCTTCTCGAGCGGCATGGCCGCCACGCATGCCCTGCTGACCGCGCACTGCGGCGCCGGCGACCACGTGATCCTGCCGCGCGACCTCTACGGCGGCACCTACCGGCTCGTGGACAAGGTGCTGAGGCGCTTCGGGCTCGACTACGACATGGTCGACCAGACCGACCTCGATGCGCTCGAGCGCGGGCTCCGGCCGGAGACGCGGCTGATCTGGGTCGAGACCCCGACCAATCCGCTCCTCAACGTGGTCGACATCGAGGGCGTGGTGGCCCGCCGGGGCGGCGCCGTCGTGGCCGTGGACAACACGTTCGCCACCCCGATCGTGCAGCGCCCGCTCGAGCTGGGCGCCGACGCCGTCGTCCACTCCGCCACCAAGTACCTCGGCGGCCACTCCGACGTGGTCGGCGGCGCCGTCGTGGTGAGGGACGAGCAGCTCCACGAGCGTGTGCGCTTCGTCCAGAACGCCGTCGGCGCCGTGCCCGGCCCGTTCGACTGCTTCCTGGTGCACCGGGGGCTGCGCACGCTCCACCTGCGGGTGGCCGCCCACACCGAGAACGCGCGCGCGGTCAGCGACTTCCTGCGCGGCGCCCCGGGCGTGCAGGACGTGCGCTGGCCGGGCTTCGGCGGCATGGTGTCCTTCCGCCACCCCGACGCCACGCGCGTCGCGGCCGCGACGCGCATCTTCGCCCTCGCCGAGTCGCTCGGCGGAGTCGAGTCCCTGATCGAGGTGCCGCAGGCGATGACCCACCAGTCGGTCGAGGACTCGGACGCCGCCGTGCCAGCGGACCTCGTCCGCCTCTCGTGCGGTGTGGAGGCAGCCGAGGACCTGGTAGAGGACCTCGGCCAGGCGCTGGGCTGAGCGGCGGCGCTAGAGGCTGACGGTGCGGCCGGCGCGGAAGCCGTCGCCGGCGACGATGCCGTCCACGACCTCCTTCGGCACCGGGCTGTCGGCGGTCACGATCATCACCGCGCCGCCGCCGGCCTCGTCCTCCGGGCGGCGGCCCACGGCGGCGGAGATGATGTTGATGCCGCGGTTGCCGAGCTCGGTTCCCACGCGGCCGAGCATGCCCGGCCGGTCCTCGTAGCTGAAGACCGCGAGGTGGCCCTCGAGCTGGAGGTTGAAGCGCGAACCCCAGGCCTCCAGGAGGTGCGGGCGGTGCGTCTGGCCGAGCGTGGTGCCGATCACTCGAGTCCGCTCGCCCCCGCTCACGACCGACACGCGCAGCAGGTCGGTGAAGTCGCGCGCGTGCGCGCTGCTCGTCTCGGTCACCGCGATGCCGCGCTCCTCCGCTATGGCGGGCGCGTTCACCTCGTTCACCTCCTCCTCGGTGTGCCCCTCGAGCACGCCCCTGAGCACCTGGACTGTGAGCAGGCGCGTGTCGCGCTCGGCGATCCGGCCGAGGAACTCGACCTCCACGCCGTCCACGGAGGGGCGCTCGGCGAGCGTGCTCGCGATGCGGCCCAGGTGGTGCGCGAGCGGCAGGAACGGGCCGAGCGCCTCCAGGTCCTCGTGGGGGATCGACGGCACGTTCACAGCACTCGTGACGATCCCGCCCGTGAGCGCGGCGACGACCTGCTCCGCGGCCTGGTAGCCGGCGCGGTCGGTGGCCTCGGCGGTCGATGCCCCCAGGTGGGGAGTGACCACCACGTCGGGATAGCCGAACAGCGGGTGCTCGGTGACCGGCTCCTCTCGGAAGACGTCGAGCGCCGCGCCGGCCACCTTGCCCGAGTCGAGGGCCTCGCGCAGAGCGTCCTCGTCCATCAGCTGGCCGCGCGCGACGTTGATCACGCGCACGCCGTCCTTCATCGCGGCGAAGGCGTCGGCGTCGAGCCAGTTCTCGGTCTCGGGCGTGACGGGTAGGTGCATGGTCAGGAAGTCGGCGCGCGAGTAGACCTCCTCCGAGGACCCGGCGCGCTCGACGCCGAGCTCGCGAAAGCGCTCCTCAGCCACGTAGGCGTCGAAGGCCACGACGCGCATGCCGAAGCCGAGCGCGCGCTGCGCCACGAGCTGGCCGATGCGGCCGAAGCCGAGCACGCCGAGCGTCTTCTCGTACAGCTCCACGCCGCTGAACCGGGAGCGCTCCCAGCTCCCGCCGGTCAGCGACCTGTGCGCCTCCGGGACCTTGCGGGCAAGCGCGAGCAGCAGGGCCAGCGTGTGCTCCGCGGCCGTGATCACGTTCGACTGGGGCGCGTTGGCGACGATCACGCCGCGCTTGGTGGCGGCGTCCACGTCCACGTTGTCCACCCCCACGCCGGCGCGGCCCACGGCCTTCAGGCGCTCGGCGCGCTCCAGCAGGGGCGCGTCGAGCTGGGTCGCCGAACGGATCAGGATGCCGTCGAACTCGCCGATGCGGCGCTCGAGCTCCTCCTGGTCCCAGTCGGTGCCGATCTCGACCTCGAGGCCGGCGTCGCGCAGCAGCTGCACGCCAGAGTCGCCGATCTTCTCCTTGACGAGGACCTTCACGCCGCCAGCAGGGGCACGCCCGCGTCGAGGAAGACGCGCTGCGCGGCGGCCACGCCGGCGCCCGCCTCCGGCTCGTGGCCGAGCTCGCGCAGCGTCATCTCGAGCGCCGAGATCGTCACGATGATGTCGAAGGCGCCGAAGTAGCCGCAGTGGGCGATGCGGGCGATCCTGCCCTTCAGCTTCCCCTGGCCCCCGGCGATGGTCACCCCGAAGCGGTCGCGCATCAGCTTCGGAACCCTGCCGCCGTCGATCGACTCGGGAAGGACGATCGCGGTCACCACGTTGGCATTGTCGCCGCCGCCGCCCAGCAGCTCCAGGTCGAGCGCCTTGGCCGCCTCCCGGGTGGCCCGGCCGAGCAGGGCATGGCGCTCGAGCGCCTGGGCGAGGCCCTCGCGCTCGATCATCCCGAGCGCCACGTCGAGCGCCTTGACGAGGGCCACCGCGGGCGTGAAGGGGCTGTCCGGGGGGGCCTTGCGCTGGCCGCTGACGGTGCGCTCCCAGTCGAAGTAGTAGCGCCGCCCCGGGATGCCCGCGGCGCGCTCGAGGGCGGCCTCGTTCGCGCTCGCGAACCCGAGGCCGGGCGGCGCCATGAGCGCCTTGTGCGAGCCCGCCACCACCACGTCCACGCCCCACTCGTCCTGCGGGAGCGGCACCGCGCCGAGGCCGGAGACGGCGTCGACCGCGATCAGGGCGCCGTGGCGGTGCGCCACCTCGGTGAGCTCGCGGATGTCGTTGACGACGCCGGTGGAGGTCTCTGACAGCGTCGTGAAGACCAGCTCGACCGCGTCGTTCTCGCTCAGCGTCCTGTCGAGCGCCGCAGGGTCGATCCTGCGGCCCCACTCGGTCTCCCAGTGGACCGTGTCGGCGCCGTATGCCTCGCACAGCTCGAACCAGCGCTCGCCGAACTTGCCGGACGAGGCCACGAGGGCGGGCTCACCCGGCCGGACCAGGTTCGCCACCGCGGACTCCATGGCGCCGCTGCCCGAGCTCGCGAAGACCTGCACCTCGTTCTGCGTCTGGAAGACGTCCTTGAGGCGCTTCAGCACGCGGGCGTAGACCTCCACGAACGCCGGGGCGCGGTGGTACACCATCGGCTCGGCCATCACCTGGGACACAGCGGGGGGCAGCGGCGTCGGGCCGGCCGTCATCAGGTACTGCTTCACGCAGGGGTTCGCCACGAACGGGCGAGAATAGCGTCAGGCCCCGAGGAGATGCGCCCCGGCGCGTACCGCCACGGCGGTTACGCGGATCGTCTGCGAGTCGTCCCAGTTGAAGTTGTCGTCGGTGATCGCCAGCACGATCACGAGCGTCCATGCGATCGTGGCCAGGATCGCGAGGAACAGGCTGACCCAGCCGATGATGAAACCCGCCTGCGCCAGCCCGCGGTGCTTGGGGGTCTCCCCCGCGTCGACCTTCTGCTTGCCCTTGCGCGAGTAGACGATGCCGACGATGGCGCACGCGATCGAGACGATCGACGAGAAGCCGCCGGAGATGACCAGCAGGCCGGCGGACACGAGCGAGAAGACGAAGCCGGCCACGGCCGGCCCGTTGTCCGGCACCGGCGGCTGCGGATAGCCCCACGCGGGCGGATAGGCCTGGCCCGGCGGGGGCGGCTGATAGCCGTAGCCGGGCGGCGGCGGATAGGGCTGGCCCGGAGGGGGCGGCTGGTAGCCGTAACCGGGCGGCGGCGGATAGGGCTGGCCCGGCGGCGGCGGGTAGCCGTAGCCGGGCGGCGGCGCTCCGGGCGGCGCAGCTCCGGGCGGCGGCGCCTGCTGCGGTCCGGGCGTGGGCGCCGGGGGGCCGCCCAGCTCGGGCTCGGGCCCGGCGGGCTCGGGCGGGAGGAAGCCCGCCTCCTCGCTCTCGCCGCTCCGCTCCTCCACCTCAGAACTCCGTGTCGATCCAGTCCATCATCGAGCGCAGCTCCTTGCCCTCGCGCTCGATCTGGTGGTTCTTCTGCTCATCGCGCATGCGCTTGAAGTTCTCCTGCCCCGCCCGGTTCTCGGCAATCCACTCGCGCGCGAAGTCGCCCGACTGGATCTCGCCGAGGATTTGCTTCATCGCCTCGCGCGCCGGCTCGCCGACCACGCGCTTGCCGCGCGTCAGGTCGCCGTACTCGGCGGTGTTCGAGATCGAGTAGCGCATCCCGCTGATGCCCTTCTCGTACATCAGGTCGACGATCAGCTTCAGCTCGTGGAGGCACTCGAAGTAGGCGAGCCGCGAGTCGTAGCCGGCGTCCACGAGCGTCTCGTACCCGGCCCGCACCAGCTCGGTCACGCCGCCGCAGAGCACCGCCTGCTCGCCGAAGAGGTCCGTCTCGGTCTCGTCCTTGAAGGTGGTCTCGATCACGCCGGCGCGCGTGCAGCCGATGCCGCGGGCGTACGCGAGCACGAGCTCGCGGGCCGAGCCGCTCGCGTCCTGGTGGATCGCGACGAGCCCCGGCACGCCGTTCCCGTCCACGTACTGGCGCCGGACCAGGTGGCCCGGGCCCTTCGGCGCCACCATGCCCACGTCCACCTCGGGACCGGGGTCGATCTGGTCGAAGTGGATCGAGAAGCCGTGGGCGAACATCAGGAGGTTGCCGGGCGCGATCCCGTCCCTGATCTCGCTCTCCCAGACCTCCGCCTGCTTCTCGTCCGGAAGCAGGACCATCACGATGTCGCCCTCGCTGGCGGCATCCCCGATCGACGCCACGCGCAGGCCGTCGTCCCTGGCCTTGTCCACCGAGGACGAGTCCTCACGTAGGCCCACGACCACGTCCACACCCGAGTCCTTCAGGTTGAGCGCGTGGGCGTGGCCCTGGGACCCGTAGCCGAGGATGGCCACGGTCTTCGCGTCGAGCTTTGAGAGATCGGCATCCTTGTCGTAGATCATGAGGCGCGGGAGCTTAATGGAGCCCGTATCCGTCACATCGAGGCTGGACGCCCCGGCCTCCGCGCCGCGGAAGTCAGCCACTCGTCCAGCGCAACTATCGTACGGAGCCGCATGGCGACCACCGACTGGACCGAGGAGCAGGCCGGCCGGAGCATCCGGCCCGCGGCCGGCTGGCAGCGCGCGGGCGACTACGAGGACATCCGCTACGAGCTGGCGGATGGCATCGCCAAGATCACCATCGACCGCCCCGAGGTGCGCAACGCGTTCCGGCCGGAGACGCTCGTGGAGATCTCGGACGCGCTCGAGCGGGCGCGCGAGGACACCTCGGTCGGCGTGGTCGTCCTCACCGGCGAGGGGCCGCTCGCCTTCTGCTCCGGCGGGGACCAGAACGTGCGCGGCGACAGCGGCTACGTGGCCGGCGGCGCGAGCGTGGGCCGCTTCCACGTGACCGACCTGCACGTTCAGATGCGCCGGCTTCCGAAGCCGATCGTGGCGATGGTGGCCGGCTACGCGGTCGGCGGCGGGCAGGTGCTGCACGTGGTCTGCGACCTCACGATCGCCGCCGACAACGCCCGCTTCGGCCAGACCGGCCCCAAGGTCGGGAGCTTCGACGGCGGCTTCGGCTCAGGGCTGCTCTCGAACATCGTGGGCCCCAAGAAGGCGAAGGAGATCTGGTTCCTCTGCCGTCAGTACTCGGCGCAGGACGCCCTCGACATGGGTCTCGTGAACCGCGTGGTGCCGCTCGAGGAGCTCGAGGAGGAGACTGTGGCCTGGTGCCGCGAGATGCTTCAGCTCTCGCCGTTCTCGCTGAGGCTCCTGAAGGCGAGCTTCAACGCCGCGGAGGACGGGCTCGCCGGGATCCAGCAGCTGGCCCACGACGCCAACCTCCTCTTCTACGGGAGCGAGGAGGCGCAGGAGGGCCGGGACGCCTACCGGGAGAAGCGCCGGCCGGACTTCGGGAAGTTCCCGAAGCGGCCTTGAGCCACCTGCGCCTCTGGCTGCTCGCGGCCCGGCCGCGGACGCTGCCCGCCGCGATCGCTCCGGTGCTCGTGGGCACGGCCCTGGCGGGCTCGGAGGGCACCTTCCGCCCGCTGCCGTTCGTCGCCGCGCTGGTCGGCAGCGTCTTCATCCAGATCGGGACCAACCTCTCGAACGACTACTCCGACGCCCGGCGCGGCGCCGACACCGAGGAACGCCTCGGCCCCGTGCGTGTCACGGCCGGGGGGCTGATGCCGCCGCGGCGCGTGCTGGTGGGGACATACGTGGCATTCGGCGTCGCGGTGGGCGCCGGGCTCTACCTCGCGGCGGTCGCCGGCTGGGAGCTGCTGGTCGTGGGCGCGGCCTCGATCCTCGCCGGCGTGCTCTACACGGGCGGCCCGCGCCCGTACGGCTACGAGGGCCTCGGCGAGCTGTTCGTGTTCCTCTTCTTCGGCGTCGTCGCGGTCGCCGGCTCGTACTTCGTGCAAACCGAGGAGCTGCGCTGGGAGGCCGTGGCGCTGGGCGTTCCCGTCGGGCTGCTCGCCGCCGCGATCCTGGCGGTGAACAACGTGCGCGACATCGAGACGGACCGCCGCGCCGGAAAGCGGACGCTCGCCGTGAAGCTCGGGCGCGAGCGGGCGCGCAGGCTGTTCACCGCGATGGTGGTGCTGGGCTTCGCGATCCCCGTGGCGCTCGTGCCGGCGCTCTCGCCCTGGATGCTGCTGCCGCTGGCCGCGCTCCCGCTCGCCCCGCCGCTCCTCGGCACCGTCTCCACCCGCACCGACGGGCCGGCGCTCAACGAGGCCCTGGCCGCCACCGGACGGCTGCTCGCCGTGTACTCCCTGCTCCTGGCCGGGGGCGTGCTCCTGTCGTGAGCGCCCGCATCGAGCGTTCGGTCCTGCGGCTGTCGATCCCGTTGAAGGAGCCGTTCGTGACGTCGGGCGGTGTGGTGGCGGCACGGGAGCTGCTGCTCCTGCGCCTGGAGGCGCGCGACGGGACGGTGGGCTACGGCGAGGCCGCGCCCTTCGAGCCGTACGACGGCGTGCCGCTCGAGCGTGCCGCCGCGGCGCTTACGGGGGGCGGCGGGCGCAGGCCGCCGCAGGCCCGGGCCGCCGAGGAGATCGCGCGGCTCGACCTGCACGCGCGCCAGGAGGGCCGCCCGCTCGCGGAGCCGAAGAGGGACGCCCTTCCGGTGAACATGACGCTGGCGGCCGGTCCGCCGGACGAGGTGGCGGAGCGCGCGCGCTCGGGGCTCAGCGCCGGCTACGCCTGCTTCAAGCTCAAGGTAGGGCTGCCCTATGACGCGGATCGGGTGGCCGCGGTGCGCGAGGCGGTCGGGCCCTGGCCGGCGCTGCGGCTCGACGCGAACGGGGCTTGGTCGGTGGACGACGCCGTGCAGGCGATCCGAGTGCTCGAGGAGCACGACCTCGAGCTGGTGGAGCAGCCCTGCCGCTCGCTGCGCGAGCTGGCCCAGGTCCGCCAGCGCGTCTCGACCCCGATCGCCGCGGACGAGTCCGTCAGCTCGCTGCGCGAGCTGCGCCGCGCGGTCGAGCTCGAGGCCTGCGACGTCGTGAACGTGAAGCTGGCGGGCACCGGCGGCTTCAGGCCGGCGCGCGAGCTGCTGCGCGAGGCCCGCTCCAATGGGCTCGACGTCTTCCTCTCGAGCACGCTCGACGGCCCGTGGGGCATAGCCGCGGCCCTGCAGCTCGCCGCGTCGGAGGAGCTGACGCTCGCGTGCGGCCTCGCCACATTGGACCTCTTCGACGCGCCGATCGCGTCGGCGCTTGCATCCCCGCGCGGGGGGACGCTCGCCGTGCCGCCTGGCCCCGGGCTCGGAGTGAGCATTGAGGAGCAGGACCTGGCCGCGGTCACGGTCGAAACACTCGCCTGAAGGGGGTGTGGGTAGTTCCAGTGCTCGTATGCGGCATTCAGGAGACCCACACCCCGTCGAGGAACTCGGTGAGGAGGCGGGCCACCTCCCCTGGGCGCTGGAGCTGCGGGGCGTGGCCGGCGTCCTCCACGATCGCGGAACGGCCGTGGGGCGCGGTCGAGGCGATGCGCTTCGCCGCGCGGGCGTAGCCCTCGTCGCGAGCGCCCGCTATCGCCAGCACGGGAAGCTCGAGCTGGGAGAGCTCGTGCCACACCGGCTCCAGCACGCCCTGGCCCACGGTGCGCAGCAGCAGGGCGAGCGAGCGCGGGTCCTGCGAGAGCCGACCGGCGCGCTGCGCCTCGACGAGTGAGTCGGGCTGGTCCGCGAACAGCGGCTGGCGCGCCCACAGCGCCACGATGTCCTCGATCGGAGCCGCCTCGATCCACGATGCGAGCCGCTCGTCGGCTTCTGCGCGAGCAGCGCGCAGCGGCGCCTCGTCGATGCCCGCAGTTGCGCCCACCGTCACGACGGCGGAGAAGGCGCCGGGCGACCGGATGGCGGCTCGCAGCGCCAGCCGCCCGCCCAGCGAGTAGCCCACCAGCACGCGGCCCGCGCCCCGCTCGGCGATCTCGCGGAGCCGCCCCTCGAAGCTGTGCTCGGCGTGGTCGAGCAGCGCGCTCGGATAGCGTTCAGGCAGGAGCTCCGCGACCGGCCGCCAGGCGTCGCCACGCTGCATGAAGCCCGGGATGAAGAGCACCATCGCTCGATCATGATCCCGATCAACCGCACCTACGCGCCGCTTCAGGCCTTCGTGGACGAGCTCCAGCGCTGCGGGATGCGCCACGCGGTGACCTCTCCGGGCTCGCGCAACGCGCCGCTCGCCCTCACGCTCGCGGCCCAGGAGGGCATAGAGGCGGTGTCGGTGCTCGACGAGCGCTCGGCCGGGTTCGTGGCCCTCGGGATGGCGAAGGCGAGCGGCCGGCCGGTGGCCGTGACCTGCACCTCCGGCACCGCGGCGGCGAACCTCCACCCCGCCGTGGTCGAGGCCTGGGAGGCGCGCGTGCCGCTGGTCGTCCTGACTGCCGACCGACCGCCCGAGCTGCGCTACGTGGGGGCCGGCCAGGCGATCGACCAGATCAAGCTGTACGGGAGCGCCGCGAAGTGGTTCGTGGAGGTGGGCACGCACGACCCCGGGCGCGAGACCGCGATCCACCACCGCGCGCTCGCCTGCCGCGCGTACTGGACCGCCGGCGGCGGACGCCCAGGGCCCGTGCACCTGAACTTCCCGTTGCGGGAGCCGCTGGCGCCGAGTCCCGAGCAGCTCGACTCCGATGACTGGCAGGGCCGCGAGGACGGCCGGCCCTGGACCGAGGTGCGCGAGCACGCCAGCGCCCCGCACGCGGGAGACGTCCATGCAACAGCCGCTCGCATGGCGTCCGCTCCCCGCGGCGCGATCGTCTGCGGTCCGTCCCACGAAGATGTCGCCGAGCCGGCCGCCCGCCTTGCGGCCGAGACCGGGTGGCCTCTCCTTGCGGAGCCGACCTCAGGCGTGCGCTGCGGCGACCACGACCGCTCGCACGTCGTCGCCCATTACGACGTGCTGCTCAGGATCGACGCCTTCACCGCCCGGCGCGCTCCGCAGCTCGTGCTGCGCGTCGGAGACATGCCCACGTCCAAGCCGCTGCGCGCATGGGTGGCGCAGGCCCCGCAAATCGTGATCGACCCGCACGGCGCATGGAACGAGCCGACAAGGCGGGCAGACCTGGTGTTGCAGGCCGCGGCTGCGCCGACCCTCGATGCCCTGGCCGCGACGCTCGAGATGAGAACCGCGGATCGGGACCCTGCGTGGATCGAAGCGTGGCGCGAGGCGGACGCGAAGGTGCCGGCCGCGCTGCACGCGGCCTCCGACCCCTTCGAGCCCAAGGTCCTGGCCGGGCTCGAGCCCGAGCTGCCCGAGGACGCGGTCGTCTGGGTGAGCTCCTCGATGCCGATCCGCGACGTGGAGGCCTGCTTCCCGCAGTCGCCCAAGCGCCTGCGCTTCCTGGCGAACCGCGGCGCGAACGGGATCGACGGCGTGGTGTCGTCCGCCATGGGCGCCGCGATGGCGACCGGCCTGCCGACCTGGGTGCTGATCGGCGAGCTGGCCCTGCAGCACGACGCCGGCGGGCTGATCGCGGCGCGGCGCGCCGGCGTGGATCTGCGGATCGTCTGCCTGAACAACGGCGGCGGCGGGATCTTCGACTTCCTGCCCGTGGCCGAGCACGCCGATCCCGCCGCCTATGAGGCTCACGTCGCGACCCCGTCAGGGGTCGACCTGACGG
>DASQER010000080.1:0-4477 GCA_035633575.1 Thermoleophilaceae bacterium | reverse complement strand
GAGGAAGCCGAGGATCCCGGTGACGATCGCCCCGGTGTCGCTCCCCACGGCGATGGCGCCCACGATCACGAAGAGCACCACGGCGGGGACGAGGAGGATGAGCCCGTCGATCAGGTAGGCGCCCAGGCGGGTCCCCCAGCTGGCAAGCGGCTGGCCGGCCCAGCCGGCGGCGGGGGCGATCGGCTGCTGCCAGCCGCCCGGGGGCACCGGGCCGCCGTAGGACGGCGGGCCCTCCGGCCCGGGAGGCGCCTGGGGGCCGCCCACGCCGGGCGCCTGCGGCACACCCGGGGGAGCGGGCGCCTGCGGCGCGCCAGGCGCCTGGGGCCCTGGAGGGGGCGGCGGGGGGGCGCCCGCGCCGCCGGGCTGGTCGTCTCGAGGCTGGTCTGGCGAAGGGGGTCCGCTTTCCATGGCGCAATCAAACCACGTCAGGACGACGACGCGCCGGCAAGGACCAGCAAGAGGACGACCAGCAGCGTGGTCACGAGCCAGAGGACCCAGAGCCCGGCGCCCACGGCCAGCACGGCCTTCTCGCCCGCCGTGGTGGGCGCCTCGGCCGCCAGTCCCCGGGTGCGAACGTCCCAGAGCTCGTTCAGCTTGCCGAGCACGATGCTGTAGACCACGGGCGCCGCGAGGATGCCTCCGGCCACGTAGGCGCCCACCGGAAGGCCGGGGAGCCCCACGCGCCGCCGCAGCTCGTCGATGTCCCGGAAGAGCCAGAACAGGATGAAGGCGTTCAGGACCGGGACGAAGAGCCCGAGCGTGTGAAGCAGCGCGTCGTCGCGGCCGCGCCCGCTCTCGCCGTCGAGCAGCCTTCGGTTCACGTGGAACCAGTAGAAGGTCCACAGCCCGAAGCTGAGCACGCCGTAGCCCCAGGCGCGTCCCAGGCTGTACTTCACCGCGTACGGGTTCACGAGCGGGCGGGCTCGAGCACCACCTGCTCGCCGCGCCACAGGAAGCGCAGCGCGAGCGCGAGCGCCCCCAGCACCGCCATCACGGCGAGCGTGATCTGCACGCTCAGGAGTCCCTCGCGGCTCCAGTAGACGTCCTCCAGCTCGAGCAGCAGCGCAGACTCGTCCAGCGTGAGGCCCATTCCCACGCCGAACGGGACCGCCAGCTTCGGCTGGAGGCGCTCGTCGCGCGTGAGGATCGCGCCCGCGCCGGAGGCGAACGCGATCGCGATGCCGGGCACGAAGTGGTGGATGTGCCGGCGCCCCACGCGCACGTTGCGGAAGGGCCCGAACGTCGGCCTGTGGCGCAGGAGGTATGCGATCGAGCGGGCGAGCATGAAGGTCGAGGCGAACGAGGTGAGCATGTTGAACATCGAGTTCTCGCGCGTCGAGACCTCGCGGTAGCCGGCCCGCGCCACCTGCGCGGCCTCCGCCACGGCCTCCTCGGCCGCCAGCAGCGGGTGGTCGGTCTCGCTGAGCGCCGGCGCCGAGCCGCGCCGCCAGACCCTGCCGACCTCGACGATCACGACCGCGGCGACGGCGACGGCCGCGGTCGCTCCGAGCACGAACGTGCCGCGGCCCGGCGACAGCGACCGGCGGCGGCGCCTCAAGACAGCTCCCGCACGACCCGCGCCGGAACGCCCATCACGAGCGTGCGAGGCGGCACGTCGCGGGTGACCACCGCCCCTGCCGCCACGAAGGCCTCCTCGCCCACCTCGACGCCGGGCAGCAGCACCGCGCCGCCGCCCAAGCGGCAACCGCGACGGAGGATCCCGCCGCGCAGCTCCAGCTCCGGCGGGCGCCGCCCCGCCGTGGGGTCGTTCGTGAGCATCGCGCCCGGAGCGATGAAGACGTCGTCCTCCACCAGCGACCATGCGGTCACGTACGACCCGGTCTGCATCCGCACGCGCGCCCCCACGTGCACGTCGTTCTCGATCGACGCTCCTCGGCCGATCACGGTCTCGTCCCCGATCCGGGTGCGCTCGCGCACGTGAGCCTGGTCGGCCACCACGCAGCGCTCGCCGATGCTCGCGCCGGCGACCACGACCGCCGTGGCGCCCACGGTCGTCCCGGCCCCGATCACGGTCGGCGCCTCGTCCTGCGGCGGAGCGCTCGAGCGTGCGCCGAGCGCCACCGGCTTCCCCACGACGCAGCCGTCCTGGAGGCGAGCTCCCTCCCCGATCCGCGTGCCCGCGTGCACCACGACGTTGCCGCCGAGCTCGACGCTCTCGGGCAGCTCGACGCCCTCGCCGAGCAGGAGCCCGGGGGCGCGCTGCGATGGGTGCAGCTCAGCGCCGGGCAAAGTATGAGCTCTCTTGGAGCGCCCGCTGCATCTGCTCGAGCACGCGCACGACGCGCAGCGCCGACTCGGGTCCCGAGCGCGGCTCCTTGCCCTCGCGCACGCACTCGATGAAGTGCGCGCACTCGATCCGCAGCGGCTCCTCGTTCGAGATCCGCGGCGACGACACGTCGCCCGAGCGGGCGATGTACTCCCCGTACGAGGAGTAGTCCTCGTCGAAGCCCTTGTCGTAGATCGTCAGCTTGCGCTCGAGCTGCATGTCGTCGAAGGTCGCCATCCGCCTCGAGCCCACGACGGTGAAGCGCCGCTCCTTGTGCGGGTCGAGCCAGGACAGGTGCATGTGGGCGATCACCCCGGAGGGGAAGCGCATGAGCGCGAAGACCACGTCCTCCACGCCCGGCTTCACGTAGCTCTCGCCCACGGCGTCGCATTGGAAGGGCTCCTCGCCGGCGAGGCGCAGGATCACGGACACGTCGTGGGCGCCGAGCGACCAGAGCGCGTTCTCGTCCTGGCGGTGCTTGCCGAGGTTCAGCCGGTTGGAGTAGATGTAGCGCACGTCGCCGAGCTCGCCGGAGCGCACCAGCTCGCTGAGCTTCTCGACGCCAGGGTGGTACTCGAGCAGGTGGCCCACCATCAGAACGCGGTCGACGGCGCGGGCCGCCTCGACAACGGCCTCCGCCTCCTGCGCGGACCGCCCCAGCGGCTTCTCGACGAAGCAGTGCTTCCCGGCCGCGAACACCCGGGTGGCGAGCTCGGCGTGCGTCGGCACCGGCGTGGCCACCACCACCGCGTCGAGCGCGTGGTCCGCGAGCAGGTCGTCGAGCGAAGTGGTCGCGCGGGCGGACGGGAACGCGCGGCCCCAGCGCTCGAGCGCCTCCTCCGAGGCGTCGCAGAGCCAGGTCAGCTCGGCGTCCGGCAGCCTGTCGAAGTTGCGCGCGAGATTCGGTCCCCAGTAGCCGAGGCCGACGACCCCGACGCTGGTCACAGGCGCACGAGGTTCGGGGCCTCGATGCCGCGGGTCACGCCGCGGAAGTCGACCACCAGCGGCGACTCGCGCACGACGCGCTCCAGGTCGAGCCCCGGATGGGCCGTCACGATCACCGCGCAGTCCACATCCTCGGGCCACTCCGAGCGCAGGCCCTGCTCGGTGAGCTCAGGCACGAACTCGTCGTGGTAGACCAGCTCCGCTCCCTGGGCGCGCAGCAGTCGGATGATCCGCAGCGCCGGCGACTCGCGCAGGTCGCCCACGCCCGGCTTGTAGGAGACGCCGAAGATCCCGATGCGCGAGCCGCGCACGGCCTTCGAGTGGTCGTTGAGCGCTCGCGCTATGCGCTCGACGCAGAAGTACGGCATGCGCTGGTTCACCTCGCCGGCGAGCTCGATGAACTCCGTCTGCATGTCGAACTCGCGCGCGCGCCAAGCGAGGTAGAACGGGTCCACCGGGAGGCAGTGGCCGCCCATGCCGGGCCCGGGCTTGAAGGACATGAAGCCGTACGGCTTGGTGGCCGCGGCGTCGGTGACCTCCCAAACGTCGATGCCCATCCGGTCGCAGAGGATCGCCAGCTCGTTCACGAGCGCGATGTTCACCGAGCGGAACACGTTCTCGAGCAGCTTCGTGAGCTCCGCCGCCTCGGGCGTCGAGACCTCCACCAGCTCGTCGCAGACCTCGCTGTAGAGCTGCACCGCCCGCCGCCGGCACTCGTCGGTGAGGCCGCCCACGACCTTGGGCGTCGTGCGCAGCGTGAAGTCGGTGCGGCCCGGGTCGACGCGCTCCGGCGAGAACGCCGCGTAGAAGTCGCGCCCCGCGGCGAGCCCCGACTCCTCGAGCAGCGGCACGAAGCGCTCGCGGGTGGTGCCAGGGTAGGTGGTGGACTCGAGCACGACGAGCTGCCCCTCCTGGAGCACGCCCGCCAGCGCGGTGCCCGCCGCGATCAGCGGCTGGAGGTCCGGCTCGCGGTTCTGCGTGAGCGGCGTCGGCACGGCGACGACGATCGCGTCGACCTTCGCCAGCTCCGCGTAGCGGCTGGTGGCGTGGATGCGATCGGAGATCGCGGCGAGGGACTCGTCGGAGACGTCCTCCACGTGCGAGTGGCCGCTCGATAGGGCCTCCGCCACGCGCGAGTCGGTGTCCACGCCGGTCACGTCGTGCCCGGCCTCGCAGAACGCCACGGCGAGCGGCAGTCCGACGTAGCCGAGGCCCACTATCCCAATCTTCATAGGCGCTGAGTGT
>DASQER010000079.1:0-10305 GCA_035633575.1 Thermoleophilaceae bacterium | reverse complement strand
CGTTCAGATCCACGGCGGCTACGGCTACATCGAGGAGTACCCGGTCTGCCGCTTCTACCGGGACGCGAAGATCCTCACCATCGGCGAGGGGACCGACGAGGTCCAGCAGATGGTGATCGCTCGCGCGCTCGGCTGCTAAAGGGTAGGTTGGAGCCTCCCCGATCCAAGGAGGACTCCATGGCTGACGCCGGCCTTTTCATTGGCTGGGGCCAAGTAGCACGCGGGCGGGAGGATCGCGCGCTCGCTGTCTTCAACGAGACCATCGAGCTCTACGGCCAGATGCAGTCCGACGGACGCATCGAGAGCTTCGAGGTGTGCCTGCTCGAGCCACACGGAGGCGAGCTCGCCGGCTTCGGGCTGCTGCGCGGAAGCGAGGATCAGATCGAGGCGGTCCACCGCTCGGAGGACTTCCAGCGGGTGATCGCCAAGGCCACGCTGGTGGTCGACGACCTCGGGGTCATCTCCGCCTCCCTCGGCGAGGGCCTAGCGCGCCAGATGGCGATCTACCAGGAGGAGATCGCGTCGGTCGCGTAGCCGAGCCGGTCGCGGGCTAGGGTGCGGCGCCGATGCGCCGCACCCTCGCTCTCTGGCTGCTGCTCTTCGGCGCCTACGCGGCCACGATCGGGCTGAACGCCTTCGGGAGCTCCGAGTACGGCGGTGACGAGCCGCACTACCTGCTGGCGGCGGAGTCGATCGTCGAGGACGGCGACCTGGACGTGCTGGACGAGTACGCCGCGCGCTCGTACGCCGACTTCTATCCCCACGACCTCCACGAGCACGGTAAGGAGACTGAGGGCCGGCTGAACGAGCCGCACGGCGTCGGCTTCCCACTCCTGATCGCGCCCGCGTACGCGATCGGCGGCGTGAAGGGGGTCGAGCTCTTCCTCGCGGCGATCGCGGCGCTCGCGGTGGCGCTCGCATACCGGCTCGCCCTGCGCGTGGCACCGGACCCGTGGGCTCTGGGCGCCGCCCTCGCCGTGGGGCTGAGCCCGCCGTTCCTCGCGTACGGGACCGCCGTTTACCCGGAGCTCGCCGCGGGGGCCGCCCTCGCGGGCGCCGCGCTGCTTGCGGTGCGCCTCGACGAGAGCTCCCGGCGGGGGGAGGCGTTCCTGTGCTTCGCGCTGCTGGGCGCCCTGCCGTGGCTGGGCACGAAGTTCGTCCCGGCGGGCGTCGTGGTCGGCGCCGTGGCGGCGCGCTCGCTATGGCGTGCGCGGCGGCGGACGCTCGCCGTGGGCGCGGTGGAGCTGTCGCTGTTCTCCGTGGCGACCTACGTGGCGATCAACGAGGCCGTCTACGGCGGCCCGACGCCGTACGCGGCCGACGTGGCCGGCGAGACGGCCACCGACGCGTCCTTCCCGGGCGGCTACCTCGAGCGGGCCTACCGGCTCGTGGCGCTGTTCGTCGACCGCAACTACGGGCTCCTGCGCTGGGCGCCGGTGTTCGTGCTGGCCTTCGCCGGGCTCTGGGGGCTGTGGCGCTCGCGACGCGAGCGGCTGGCGCGGGCGCTACCCCAGGTGCGCGAGGTGGAGCTGGCGGCAAGCCTCTGCGCAGCCGCGCTCGCGGCCCAGCTCCTCGTGGCGGCGTTCGCGGCGCCCACGATGTTCGGGTTCTGGTTCCCGCCGCGTCACCTGCTGGCGTGCCTGCCGCTGGCGGTCCCGCTCGTGGGCTTGGGGCTGCGCCACATGCCGCGCGTCGGGAGCGCGCTCGTGGCGATCACGCTCGCCGGGTCGGCGTGGCTCTACGCGGAGCTGCGCTGGGGCGGCGGCTCGTTCGTGACCGGGCGGCCCGAGGCGCCGTTCGGCCCGCTCACCGACCTGCTCCCGTTGTTCGAGTCCGGCGGCGGGTGGCCGTTCTGGCTCGCGGGCGGCATCGGGATCGCCGCGGTGCTGCTCGTCCTGCGCGAGCTGCGGGCGGCGCGCCACTCGCGCCAGACCGCGGGCCCCACCCGCGCCAGGTACTCCGGGTAGCGCACGAAGGAGCGGCCGCTCGTGCGGCGGCGGTAATGGATCGGCACCTCCACCGCGTCGATGCCCGCGCCCCAGAGCGAGAGCGTGAGCACCTGCGCGTAGTTGTAGTCGTGCGCGATGCGCGCGGCGGTGAGCGCCCGAGCCGAGAGGGCCCGGTAGCCGGTCTGGCCGTCGCTCGTGACCGTGCCCAGCAGGAAGCCGAGCAGGGCGCTCGCCGAGCGGTTGGCGAGCGTCCGGTGCCAGGCCATTCCCTCGCGCCTGCCGAGGAAGCGCGAGCCGAGCACGTAGTCCGCGCGGCGGCGCGCCACCGGCTCCAGCACCCGCGCGAGATCGGCCGGGTCGTACTCGCCGTCTCCGTCGAGGTAGACCGCGGCGGCGTAGCCCTCGTCGCGCGCCGTCTCGAGACCGGTCCGCAGCGCGGCGCCGAGGCCGCGGCAGCGCTCGTGTGAGTGCACGCGTGCGCCGTGCCGGCGCGCGATCTCGGGGGTCGAGTCGCGCGAGCCGTCGTCCACGAGCAGCACGTCCACGGGCATCCCGCAGGCCGCCTCCGGGATACCGGCCACCACGGCGCCGATGGCGGGCTCCTCGTCGCGGGCGACCACGATCGCGAGACAGCGCCCGGAGGCGCCCGCCGCCCGCTCGCCCGCCCGCTCGAGCGAGGGGTCCTCGGCGGGCACGAGCGGGCGCCCGCGGGCGCTCTCCGGCTGGGGCAACCCGAGCAGGCGCGCGATCGTCGCGGCCAGCTCGAGCACCGAGCGCGGCTCGCGGGAGGTGGCGCCCGGAACGGCCCCCTCGCCCCAGACGACGAACGGCACGGGCCGCTCGCCCCAATCGAGATGCCCGTGACCGCCGATGCCCCTGCCCTGGCCGTGGTCCGCCATCAGGATCACCGTGGCGCCGTCGAGCTTCCCGCGCTCGTCGAGGAAGGCGAGGAAGTCGCCGACGTGGCGGTCGGTCTCCGCCAGCTGATCGAGGTACTCGGGGCTGCGCACACCGCGCACGTGGCCGAGCTGGTCCGCCGCCAGGAGCTGGAGCACGAGCAGATCGGGATCCTCGTCCTCGACGGCCCGGCGCCCCTCCGCGGCGAGCGAGCGGTCGATCTCGGAGGTCGGCTGCACGGACGTGACCGAGCGGACGACGTCCTCCCCGAACGGATCGAGCAGGTGCGCGATGCCGACGAGCCGTCCGCGGCGGTCCTGCCGCTCGAGCACGTCGAAGATCGACTCGGCGCGCACGCCGAGTCGAGGCGCGAAGTTGGAGCGCATGCCGTGCTCGGCGGGCGTGGCGCCCGTCAGCATGGAGGAGAAGTAGACGACCGTGCGCGCCGGATATGCGGGCTCCACCGCCAGGTACTCAGTGCCCTCGCGCGCGAGCCGGTCCATCACGGGGGCGTCGGCCTGCCAGAGGCGGCCGCGGTTGCAGCCGTCCACGACGATCACGTAGACGCGCCGGGCAAGCGCCGTGCGCACCGGCGCCGCGGGCTCGCGCTCGGGGTGGCGCGGCAGCCGCCGGGCGAACGAGCGCGCGGCCAGCGCGCCCAGCGCCGCCGCCATCGCCAGCGCGACGCCGATCCGAAGCAGCGACCCGGCGGCCGGCTCCTCAGCGAGCAGCGTGCCCGCGCTCAGGGCCAGGACCAGCTTCGGCAGCTGCTCGAGCGCGTTGCCGCTCGTGGGATCGGAGTTCGTGAGCACCAGGCGCCAGAAGCGCAGGCCGTTCGTCCAGGGCGCCCCGGTGCGCAGGCGGTAGTAGACCGAGCCCCAGACGACCACCGTGAAGAAGGCGTAGCCGGCCAGCGCCCCGGCGAGCAGCGCGGGCGCCCGCCACGGCTCGAGCGGGGGCACGGCCGCGAACGCGGCGAGCCACAGCAGCGCGCGGCCGCGGAGCGCGAACGCGAAGCGAGCCAGGACGAGCGCGGTCGCGGCGGCGCCCAGCAGCGCTAGCCCGAGCGGCCCCTCCGGCGCGAGGCCGGCGAGCGCCGCCGCGAGCAGCACCAGCAGCGGGTAGACGACCGAGAACGGCCGTCCCTCGTTGAAGACGTTCCACGCGCGCGCCGCCCACACCTCGAGCGGGCTCGCGGCTCTCTGTCCCCCGACGGTCATCGCCGGGGATCATATTAGGGTGCCCTAACCACTGCAGGCCCAGCTTTCCAAAGCCGCCTCAGGCGGCGGACGTACGCGCCCGGCTTGTCTGCGTACAGGCGCGCGCCCAGCGTGAGCGCTTCCGCCTGAAGCCGGGAGCGCTTCCGCTCGACCGCCTCGAAGAGCTCCGGCCCCGTATCGGTGTGCTCGCGCACCCAGTCCGCGAGCACCGCGAGGTCGTGGTCGTCTCCGAGACGGTCGGCCAGCTCGTGCGCCTGGTCGGCCATCGCCTCCATAACCGGCGGCCAGAGCGAGCGCAGCAGGGTGTGCTGGTACCAGAGCTCCTTCACCCGCTTGCGCCACTCGTGGAGCCGCTCGACGGTGGGCTCCGCGCGGACCGCCTCGAAGTCGCGGCGCCCGCGGTGGTAGGTCCGCTCGAGGCCCTCCCGGAGCGCGGCGAACGAGTCGCGCTCGAGCGGCCAGGCGTCCGTCCTCCCGCGCGCCTCGCCCAGGATCGCGGCCACCCGCGAGGCGGCCGCGCGGCGCCCGTCGGCGCCGTCCCGGGCGCGGTGCGCCTGGATCGCCTTGCGCAGCTCGCACCCGAGCCCGGCCGGCACGTCGAGCCGCTCGAGCGTCTCGAGCATCACGTCCGAGTCGCGCGCGCCCGCGAGCTCGCGGGCCGCGTCCCTGAAGCAGGCGTTCTCGCGCGCGTACGTGCTGTCGCCGATCTCGCCGCGCACGAGCCGCAGCAGGGCGCGCAGCTTCTTCATGTCCTTGCGCGCCTCGTGGACGGCCTCCTCCGGCGTGCTGTCCGTCCTGCCGCGCAGCTCCTCGATCGCGTGGTCGATCCGCCCCTGCGCGATGCGGGCGATGCCCTCGGGAAGCGGCTCTCTCGGCTTCAGCCGGTAGGCGCGCGACGCGCTCACGGCCTCCAGGCTACCCGCAGGACTACCGCTCGCGCTCCAGGAGCTGCGCCGCCGCGCTCGCGGGGTCGAGCCGCCGCGCCACGACCTCGTCGAGCAGCTCCTGCACGGCCGGGTCGTCGCGCACGTGCGCCTCGAGCCTGCGCCGCAGCCTGCCGGCCGCCAGCGCCACGACCTCGTTCATCAGGTTGCGCCGCCGCCGCTCGGCGAGCGTGCCCTGCTCGTCGATGAAGGCGCGGTGCTCCGCGATCTTCTCGGCGAGCTCCTCCACCCCCTCGCCGCGGCTCGCCTCCGTCGTCACGATCGGCACCCGCCAGCCCTGCTGCGGCCCGAGTGACAGCACGCCGCGGATCTCGCGGACCATCGTGTCCGTGAGCGGGTGGTCCGCCTTGTTCACGGCGATCACGTCGGGGATCTCCATCACGCCCGCCTTCATGGCCTGGATCGAGTCGCCGCTGCCCGGCATCAGGACGAGGACCACGGTGTCGGCGTGGTCGATGATGTCCACCTCGGCCTGCCCGACGCCGACGGTCTCGAGGAACACGTCGTCCTTGCCGCTCGCGTCCATCAGCAGGGCCGCCTGGAGCGTCGCCTCGGACAGGCCGCCGAGCGAGCCGCGGCTGGCCATCGAGCGGATGTAGACGCCCGGGTCGAGGAAGTGGTCCGTGAGGCGGATGCGGTCGCCGAGCAGGGCGCCCTGGGTGAACGGCGAGCTCGGATCGATCGAGAGCACGGCCACCTCGCGCTCGCGGGCCCGCGTGTGCTCGATCAGGCACCCGATCAGGGTCGACTTGCCCACCCCGGGCGGCCCCGTGAACCCCACGATGGCGGCGCGGCCGGTGCGCGGATAGACCTCGCGGACGAGCGCCCAGCCCTCGGGATCGTCGTTCTCGACGAGCGAGATGGCGCGCGCCAGCGCGCGCTTGTCACCCGCGAGCAGGCGCTCGGCGAGATCGGCGGCTGTGCGTCCGGGCCCCGGCACGGGTCGGGAACTCTACGGCCCGGGTCAGCGGGGCCTGGATGAAGCGGTGAAGGGGTGGGCCGACTGAGTGCCGCATACGGGGACTGAGTCGGCCCACCCCCCCTTACTGCGAGTCGTTCACCTCGAACACCGACACCGTGCGCACGGGGTGGCGCGGACGGCCGGGCGTGTGCGACCAGGAGAGGTGCAGGTGCGGCGAGCAGCCCTTGGCGGGCTTGCAGTGCGACGGGTCGCCGTGGTTGTAGTCGCCGTTCCAGCCGACCCAGCGGAACGGGAAGCGCGGGCGGTTCTGCTCCGCCCAGCGAGCCAGGCGGCTCACGTCGGCCCAGCTCCCGCCGGGGCCGGGCTCGAGGTCCACGGCCAGCCCAAGCGGGTGCTCGCCGAGCCGGGCGTGCCCGGTCGCGGCGTAGCCCTCGGTCACGCGCACGCGATAGCGGCGGACCAGGTACAGCACGTCAGGGAGGATCCGGCGGTCCACGAGCGCCCACGGCTGCCCCGGCACCGGCACGAAGCGCCCGCCGCCGGTCCTCGGCACGAGCCGGCCGACCTGCCCGAGCGGCCCGTAGTCCACCCGCTCGCAGGCCACGTCGAGCGAATCGAGCACCTCGGCGCGCACGGCGTCGCGGCCGGCGCAAACCAGGCGCTGTCGCTGAGGCGGTCGCGCAGCTCGATCGAGTCGTCGCCATTGCCGCCGTCGGCGAAATCGGCGCCGCTGCCGCCGAGCAGGACGTCGTCGCCGTCACCGCCGGTGAGACGATCGTCGCCGTCGCCGCCGAGGATCCGGACGGGCAGCGCCGCTGCGACGCTCACCGAGTCGTCGAGATCGCCCGCGTCGATCTCCACGCTGGTCGCTTCGGGCGCCGTGCAGGTGGCGGCGCCGTCCTCGGACAGGGTGCAGCCGGCTCCCGCCATGAGCGGCGCGCCCAGGTCGGTGACCGCGAAGGTGGCGGAGCCGGCGGAGGGAGCAGGGCCGGCGGCGACGGTCAGCTGGTTCCCCTCGCCCGGCGCGGCGGCCACGCGCAGGACGCCGCCTTCCACGGAGACCGTGGCCGCGCGGGCGGGGAGGGGAAGCGTGAGAACTGCGATCAGGGCCGCGGCAAGCGTGAGCAGCGCGGCCCTGGGGCGGGTCAGGGCCATCCCAACGGTCATCGGCCCCGCCCGGCTGGGCTTTAGCGGACGCGCGGGGGCGGTCTTCAGCGCAGGTGCTCGCTCACGTCCCAGGTCCACAGCTCGACCACGTTCCCGTCCGGGTCGTTCACATAGGCCGCGCGGCCCGCGCCGTCGAAGGCGACCTCCCGGACCTCCTGGCCGCGCTCGCGCAGCAGCGCCACGGCGGCCTCGTAGTCCGCGTCCGCGATCTGGAGGGCGAAGTGCACGTGCACGCCGCCGCGGCCCCCCATGAGGCCCACCTGCGGGCGCCAGAGGCCGATGCGGGTGCGCTCGCCCGCCATCACCCAGATCGCCTCGCGGTCGGGCCAGCGCTCCACCACCGGCAGGCCGAGCACGCCGGAATAGAAGCGCTCCGCCTCCTCCAGGTCCACGACCTCGAGCACGAGCTCGGACACCCCCGTGACCGGGACGCCGTCTCCGCGGTCACTCATACGCCAATGCTCTCAGCACGTCGAGCCGCGACGCCCGCCGCGCCGGGCCGATCGCCGCCACCACGCCGGCCAGCGCGGCCAGGACGAGCAGCACGATCAGCGTGCCGACCGGGTAGGAGAGCCGGAAGCCCTCGTCGGCGAGCGGCCGCGACACGAGCGCCGCGAAGACCACGCCGAGCGCCGTGCCGAGGATGGCCCCGATCAGCGCGGTGATCACGGCCTCGTAGCGGACCATCGTCCGCACCTGGCGCCGCGACATCCCCACCGCGCGCAGCATGCCGAGCTCGCGCGTGCGCTCGTGGATCGAGAGCGCGAGCGTGTTCACGATGCCGAACAGCGACACGATCACGGCCAGCGAGAGGAGCGCGTAGACGAGCCCCAGGAGCGAGTTCACCTGCGCCTCCTGCTGGTCCTTCAGCTGGCTCTGGTTCTGGACCTCGACGGTCGGGAAGCGCTGCTTCACCGCCGCGTCGATCTCGTCCTGGACCTTCGCGGGCGAGGCGTCCGGCTCGAGCCGCGCGAGCGCGAAGCTCGGCTGCAGCCTGCCGAACTGCCGCGTGGCGCTCTCGTCGACGACGGCCTTCCCGAGCAGGTCGAGCTCGCCCTCGACGGTGCCGCGGATCCGGAACGTGGCCGTGCGCTCGAGCGGCGTGCGGAGCCGCAGCGTGTCGCCCACCTTCAGCCCGTGGTTGCGCGCGAAGGCGTCGTCGACGATCGCGTCGCGCGGCCCGAGCCCCGCCAGCACCGACGGGTCGCCGCTCTTGAACGTGAGCGCGAGCACCTGCCCGAGCGTGGCCGGGTCGACCGCCGCCACGCGCACGTTCTCGCCGCCGCGCGGCAGCGCGCCGATGGCGTAGGTGATCGAGGACACCGTCGAGACGCCGTCCACGTGGCGCGCCCTGTCGATCGCCCCGCGCGGGATCGGCGAGAAGCCGTCGCTGTTCTGGAGGACGATCTCGCCGCGGAAGGTCTCGTCGATCGTCTTGGCGACGGAGGTCTTCAACCCGGCGGCGAAGATCGTCACGAACACCACCAGCGCCAGGCCAATCATGAGCGCCGCGGCCGTGGTGGCCGTCCGCCCCGGCTTGCGCATCGCGTTCTCGCGTGCGAGCCGGCCGGTGATGCCGCGCAGCCGCTCCATCGGGCGCCCCGTGATGGACGCCAGCGGGCGCACGAGGCGCGGCGAGAAGAGCGAGACGCCGAACAGCATCAGCGCCGCGCCGCCGCCGAGCAGGCCCGCCGCCGTGCCGGAGTCCTCGATGCCGCCGAAGAGGCCGCCGAGCATCATGGCCAGCCCGGCGACGCCGACGACGAGCGCCACCGCCGTGACCACGCGCCCGCGCCGCTTCGTGTCCTGGAGCTCCGCCTCGCGCAGCGCCGCCATCGGCGTGATGCGTGTGGCTCTCAGGGCGGGCACGAGCGCCGCGACGACGGTCACCACAACTCCCACGATCAGCGAGACGATGACAGTCCGGAGGGCGACCACCGTGCCGGTGTTCGGCAGGTCGATGCCCACCGCCTTGAAGAGCTCGTTGATCCCGAACGCGAAGCCCACGCCCCCGGCGAGCCCCACGGCCGAGCCGAGCAGGCCCAGCACCAGCGCCTCGATCCCGACCGTGGCAAGGATCTGGCGGCGCGAGGCGCCGAGCGTGCGCAGCATGCCGAACTCGCGGGTGCGCTGTGCCACGGTGATCGAGAAGGTGTTGAAGATCTGGAAGGCGCCCACGAACAGCGACACGCCAGCGAACACGAGCAGCGCTATGCGCAGGAAGCCGAGCCCCTCGGCGATGTCGTCCGATTGGCGCTGCGCAGCCTCCTCCCCTGTCTCGACCTGCACCTGCCGCGGCATCACGCGGGCGATGCGGTCGCGCAGCTCCTCGGGGCTCACGCCGTCCTCGGCGGCCACCGAGATCTGGTCGAACTGGCCCTCGCGGTCGGTCACGCGCTGGGCCTCGGGCAGGGTCACCTCCGCGATGCCGGCGCCGCCGAAGCTCGTGTCGCCGAGTTTCGTGAGGCCGACGATCTCGTACCTCCTCGCCTCGTGCGCACCCGCCAGGCGCAGCGTGTCGCCCAGCTTCAGGTCGCCCGTGTCGGCGGTCTGGGTGTCGATCGACGCCTCGGTCGCGCTGCGCGGCTTGCGCCCCTGCACGTAGTCGAGCGTCTCGAAGCGCTCCGGCAGCAGGGACGCGATGAAGTTGGGCGCGAAGCTGTTCCCGATCGGGTCGCCCTTGGCGTCAATGAAGCGCCCGACGGCGAACACCGAGCCGGCGGCCGCGTCCACGCCGTCCACCTGCCGCACGCGCTCCAGCAGGCGCGCCGGGAAGGACGGCGGGCCGACCTCGTCCGACTGGATGTCCTGGCGCGCGGTGATCGCGACGTCGGTGCCCTTCAGCGACTCGCTGAAGATGTCGCTGAACGACTTGTTGATCGTGTCGGTCAGGACGTAGGTGCCGGCAACCAGCGCGACGCCCAGGAAGATCGCGAGCCAGGTCGTGAAGGCGCGCATCTTGCGCGCCGCGATGCCCCGCAGGGCGACCTTCGTCACGCCATGTCCTTCATCAGCTCGATGACCTCCTCGGCGCTTCCGGCCTCGCCTTCGTGCACCACGAGCCCGTCGCGCAGCACCACCAGCCGGTCCGCGTAGGAGGCCGCGTCCGGGTCGTGCGTGACCATCACCACGGTCTGGCCGAACTCGTCGACCGCCGTCCGCAGCAGGTTCAGGACCTCCTCGCTCGCCTTGGAGTCGAGGTTGCC
>DASQER010000078.1:0-1656 GCA_035633575.1 Thermoleophilaceae bacterium | reverse complement strand
ATCAAGGTTCTCGAGCACGAGCGCGCGCTCGTCTTCGAGAACGGCGCGTTCGAGGGCGTGCTGGAGCCGGGCGTCCACTGGAAGCTCGACCCGCTTTTCCGACTGCGGGTGGAGGTCGTGTCGATCCGGAACGGCTGGCTCATGCACCCGGACCTCGAGCTCATGGTCAAGTCGGGCCGTCTCGGCAACGAGGTGCGCGTCGTGGACCTCAAGACCCACCAGCGCGCCATCGTCTGGGCGGACGGCCGCCTGGAGCTCGTGCTGAAGCCGGGCGTCTACGCGCTCTGGACGGCGGTGCGCGACGTGCGCGTCGACGTCGTGGACGCGCGTGCCGCGCTCCTCGAGCACGAGCAGCTGGCCGCGGTCCTGGCGCTGCCGGGCACGACCGCCCTGCTCGAGCCGGTCTCGGTCGAGGCGGGTCACGTGGGCCTCCTCTTCCGCGATGGCCGCCACGAGGCGACGCTCGCCCCGGGCGCCTACGCGCTCTGGAAGGGCGTCGCTCGCGCGAGGGTCGTGCCGGTGGACTTGCGCGAGCGGGTGGTGGACGTCTCGGGCCAGGAGATCATGACCGCGGACAAGGTCACGCTCCGCATGAACGCGGTCGTGACCTTCAAGGTGGTCGATGCCCTCCGGGCCGTGACCACGGTCGAGGACCACCGCCAGGCTCTCTACCGGGAGGCGCAGCTGGCCCTGCGCGCCATCGTCGGCGCGCGGACGCTGGAGGCTCTCCTCGGCGAGAAGGACGCGGTGGCCCGCGATCTCGACGGCGCGCTCCGTCAGCGCGTCGGCGCGATCGGCCTCGAGGTCGTGTCGCTCGGAATCCGGGACGTCATGCTGCCGGGCGAGATGAAGGAGCTCATGAACAAGGTCATCGAGGCGCAGAAGGCGGCCGAGGCCGCGCTCATCACGCGCCGCGAGGAGACCGCGGTTGTGCGCTCCCAGGCGAACACCGCGCGCCTGATGGAGCAGAACCCGACGCTCATGCGCCTGCGCGAGATCGAGGCGCTGGAGAGGGTGGCCGACAAGGGCCGCCTGTCGGTCGTGGTCGGCGAGGGCGGTCTCGCCGGCCGGGTCGTGAAGATCGTCTAGCCGTACCCCGGGGGCGCGAGAGCGCCCCCGGGTCCTTCGCTAGCCCCGGGCGTGGAGCGCGAGCAGCAGCCAGCCGAGCATCATTCCCAGGCCGCCGATCGGGGTGACCGCACCGAGCCAGCGCGGCGCGCCGAGCGCCATGGCGTAGAGCGTGCCGCTGAAGAAGGCGCTTCCGACGAGGAACGACCAGCCGGCCGCGTCGCCGCCGGGCCGGTGATGCTGCAGGAGGCCGAGCAGGACGAGGGCCAGCGCGTGGACGAGTTGGTAGCGCGCCGCCGTCTCCCACCAGGCCAGGCCCTGGTCGCTCGCCACCGTCTTGAGGCCGTGCGCGCCGAAGGCCCCGAGCCCGACGCCCAGCAGGCCCCACAGGGCGCCCGCCATCGCCCAGTTCATTCCCGACATCCTACCGCGCATCCGACCGCGGCGTCCGAAGCGCGGCGATCTCCCCCGAGGTCAGCACGGAAGCCGACACACCGGCTCGAGACCCTCAGCGCCGAAGACCGTTGGCCTTGGCCAGCGACCTGTACCGCTGCCGAGCCGTCTCCGTCGTCAGGACTCCCTCGGCGT
>DASQER010000077.1:0-2334 GCA_035633575.1 Thermoleophilaceae bacterium | reverse complement strand
CACGAAGACCCTCGCGCACCTGCTCAAGTACGACTCGATCCTGGGGCCCTTCAAGGGCGAGATCGACTACACCGAGAACAGCCTGATCGTGGACGGCGACGAGCTGAAGGTGTTCGCGGAGCGCGACCCGGCCGCGCTGCCCTGGGGCGACGTGGGCGCCGAGGTCGTGATCGAGTCGACCGGTTTCTTCACCAAGCGCGACGACGCCGCGAAGCACCTGGCGGCCGGCGCGAAGAAGGTGATCATCAGCGCGCCCGCCACCGAGCCGGACGTGACGCTCGTCCTGGGCGTGAACGACGACGCCTACGACCCGGACCAGCACCACGTGATCTCGAACGCCTCGTGCACGACCAACTGCCTGGGCCCCGTGGCGAGGGTGCTGCACGACACGGTGGGCATCGAGCGCGGGATCATGACCACGATCCACGCCTACACGGCGGACCAGAACCTGCAGGACGCCCCGCACGAGGACCTGCGCCGCGCCCGCGCGGCCGCGGTGAACCTGGTGCCGACCTCGACCGGCGCCGCCAAGGCGATCGGCCTCGTGGTCCCGGAGCTCGAGGGGAAGCTGAACGGGATCGCGGTGCGCGCGCCCGTGATCACCGGGTCTGTGGTCGACCTCGTCTGCGAGGTGTCCCGCTCGACCAGCGCCGAGGAGGTCAACGCCGCCTTCGCGGAGAAGGCCGACAGCGGCCGGCTCGAGGGCATCCTCCAGTACAACGAGGACCCGATCGTCTCCACGGACATCGTCACGTCGTCGTACTCGTCGGTGTTCGACGCGCCGCTCACGATGGTGGTCGACGAGAAGCTCGTGAAGGTCGTGGCCTGGTACGACAACGAGTGGGGCTACTCCAACCGCGTGGTCGACCTGGCGCAACGGGTGCTGGCGGGCTCGCCCGTGGCCTGAGGTGGCGGACCCCAACGCCACGCGGGCGGCGCTCGGCAAGCGCACGGTCCGCGACCTGGAGGTGAGCACCGGCCAGAGCGTGCTCGCACGCGTGGACTTCAACGTGCCGCTCGAGAACGGCCGCGTGGTGGATGACGCTCGCATCCGCGCCGCGCTGCCCACCATCGAGCTGCTGATCGAGAAGGGCGCGCGGCTCGTGCTCTGCTCGCACCTGGGCCGGCCGAAGGGGCGCGACCCGGAGAGCTCGCTGGCACCGGTGTCCGCCCGCCTCGCCGAGCTGGTTGACGCGCCGGTGCACCAGGCGCCCGAGGTGGTGGGGCCGGAGGTGCGCCGCGGGGTGGACCGGCTCGACCCGGGGGCGATCCTCGTGCTCGAGAACACCCGCTGGGAGCGCGGCGAGACGGAGAACGACCCGGGCCTGGCGCGCGCGCTCGCGGCGCTCGGCGACGCCTACGTGAACGACGCCTTCGGCGCTGCCCACCGCGCGCATGCCTCCACGGCCGGGGTGGCCCGGTTCCTGCGGCCGGCCGTCGCGGGCCTGCTGCTCGAGCGCGAGGTCGTGACCCTGCGCTCGATCGTGGAGGCGCCGGAACAACCGCTCGTGATGGTGCTGGGCGGCGCCAAGGTCACCGACAAGATCGCGCTGATCGAGCGCTTCCTCGACACGGCGGACGCGCTCCTGATCGGCGGCGCCATGTGCTTCTCGTTCTTCCGGGCCCAGGGCATCCCGACGGGCGACTCGCTCGTCGAGGAGGAGGGCGTCGAGCTGGCGCGCCGGGCGCTCGAGAAGGCGGAGTCGTCGGACTGCCGGGTACTGCTTCCCGTCGACCTGGTGATCGCGGACCGCTTCGACGCCTCCGCCGAGCATCGCGAGCAGGACGGCGTGGAGGTCCCGGACGGCTGGATGGGCCTCGACATCGGCCCGCGCACGGCCGCCACCTACGCCGAGGAGGTCGCGAAGGCCGGCACGGTCTTCTGGAACGGGCCGATGGGCGCCTTCGAGCTGGAGCCGTTCGCCGCCGGCACGCGTGCCGTCGCCGAGGCCGTGGCAAGGGCGCCGGGCACCACCGTCGTCGGCGGCGGCGACTCCGGCGCCGCGCTCGCGCAGTTCGGGCTCGCCGACCGGGTGGATCACCTCTCGACCGGCGGCGGCGCCGCGCTCGAGCTGCTCGAGGGCAAGCCGCTGCCCGGCGTGGAGGTGCTCGATGACGCCTGAGGCAGCGCGCACGCCGCTGATCGTCGGGAACTGGAAGCTGTGGGGCACGCGCGCCCAGGCGGCCGAATACTGCGACCGCCTGCTCGAGCTGCTCCCAGACGAGAGGCGGAGGCCCGCGGACGTCGGCATCGCCCCACCCTTCACCGCCCTCGACGTGTGCGTCGAGAAGCTGCGCGGCAGCGAGGTCGCGGTGTACGCGCAGAACATGCAC
>DASQER010000076.1:0-1529 GCA_035633575.1 Thermoleophilaceae bacterium | reverse complement strand
CGGGGCCGGACGCACCGCACCCCCGCCCAGAGCGATCGAGTGGCGAGTTATCAACACAGCCACACCTTCACCGCTGCCGTAAGCGCCGGTCCACGGCCGGCGCTCGCGGAGCCGGGGGCTCTAGCGTCCGCGCCACACCGGCTTGCGCTTCTGCGCGAACGCCTCCACGCCCTCGCGGAAGTCGTCGGAGGCGAAGCAGGACTCGCGCAGCTCGACCAGCTCGCGCTCGAGCTCCTCGGGGAGGCGCAGCGAGCGCAGCGTCCGGATCATGCGCTTGTTGCCGGCCAGCGAGAGCGGGGCGTTCGACGCGATCTCGCTCGCGAGGTCGAGCACGCGCTTCCCGAGCTCGCCGGGATCGACCACCTCGTTCACCAGCCCCATCTCGCGCGCGCGCTCGGCGTCGACGTTGCGGCCCACGAAGAAGAGCTCGGCCGTGTTCGCCGGCCCGCACACGTCGATGAACTTCGCCAGCCCCGTGTGGGAGTAGATCAGCCCGAGCTTCGCCGGCGGCATGCCCATCTTCGCGCGGCTGGCGGCCACGCGGATGTCGCAGGTGAGGGCCAGCTCGAGGCCGCCGCCGATCGCGTGCCCGTTGATCTCGGCGACGACCGGATAGCGGTACTCCTCGAGCGCCTCGATGGCGTCTTGGAAGGGATGGGCCACGAGCTTCTCGGCGCTCTCCTCGAACTCCTGCTCGCTGAGCTTGCCGATGTCGTACCCCGCGGAGAACACCTTTCCGGAGCCGCGGATCACGAGGCAGCGGGCGTCGAGCGTGCGGGCGTGCTCCCCGAGCGCGTCGAGGATCTCGTGGTCGAGCGCGCCGCTGCGCTCGGGGTTCGAGATCGTGAGCCGGGCGACGCCCTCCGCAGGCTCGTCGAGATGGAGCTTGTCCGTCACTCGAGGACGACGAGCGTGTCGCCCTCGGATACCGACTGGCCCTCGGAGCAGACGATCTCCTTCACGGTCCCGTCGTCCTCCGCCTCGACCGGCATCTCCATCTTCATCGACTCGAGGATCAAGAGCGTGTCGCCCTCCTCGACCTCCTGGCCGACCTGACACTCGATCTTCCAGACGATGCCTGTGATGTGAGCCTCGACGTCGGGCAAGTGCGTTCCTCCTGGTCGCCTTTGCAGGCCGGGACGATACCGGCGGGGTAGGCTGCCGAACCTCTTGATCCTCGCGATCGACCAGGGCACAACGGGCACGACCTGCATCGCCTTCGACGAGGGCGGCCGTCCTGCGGGGCGCGCCTACCGCGAGTTTCGCCAGCACTTCCCGCGGCCGGGCTGGGTGGAGCACGACGCGAGCGAGATCTGGGACGTGACGCGCGCCGTGGCGAGGGAGGCGCTCGACGCCGCCGGGATCGACGGCCGCGCGCTCGCCGGCATCGGGATCACGAACCAGCGCGAGACGGTGGTGGCGTGGGACCGCGAGACCGGCGAGCCGCTCCACCGCGCGATCGTCTGGCAGGACCGGCGCACCGCGCGGCGCTGCGACGAGCTGAGGGAGGCGGGCCACGAGCCGCTCTT
>DASQER010000075.1:0-4058 GCA_035633575.1 Thermoleophilaceae bacterium | reverse complement strand
GTGCAGACGCTCGAGGACGTGGCGAAGGTGTCGTCCTGGCTGCTGCCCTTCGAGGCGCTCTACCAGGCAGGCCTCCACGGCCTGACCAAGGAGGCCAGTGGGGTCACGGGCGTGATCGTGCAGCTCGGGCCGTTCGGCGGCGCGCAGGAGGGCGGGCCCGGCCTCTGGCTGTGGGCGCTCGCCTACCTCGGCCTGGTGGGCGCCGCGGCACGACTCGCTTTCGCTCGCCGCGACCTCTAGCGGACCGGGCTCGGCTCTATCCTCGGATCCGTGGGTGCAACAGCGAGTGAGACGCTGCTCGAGGGGCTGAACGAGCCTCAGCGCGAAGCCGTCCTGCACGGCGAAGGGCCCCTGCTCATCCTCGCCGGGGCGGGCTCTGGCAAGACGCGCGTGCTCACCCACCGGATCGCGCACCTGGTCGGCAGCGGGCAGGCGCGGCCGGGGGAGATCCTCGCCATCACCTTCACCAACAAGGCGGCGCAGGAGATGCGCGAGCGGGTCGAGCAGCTCGTTGGGAACCGCGCCCGGGCGATGTGGGTGATGACGTTCCACTCGGCGTGCGCCCGGATGCTCCGGGCCGAGGCCGACAAGCTCGGCTACACGCGCGGCTTCACGATCTACGACGAGCAGGACTCGCTGCGGCTCGTGAAGGCCTGCATCGACGAGCTCGACATCGACCCCAAGCGCTTCGCTCCGCGCGGCATCCGCCGCCAGATCTCGGACGCGAAGAACGCGCTGCTCGACGCCGAGGCCTACAGGCTGAAGGTCTCCACCTTCTTCGAGCAGACCGCCGCCGACGTGTACGACCTCTACGAGAAGCGCCTCCACGCGGCCAACGCGATGGACTTCGACGACCTCCTGTTCCGCTGCGTGAACCTCTTCGAGCTCTTCGAGGAGGTCCGCAACCGCTACCGGCGCTCGTTCCGCTACGTCCTCGTGGACGAGTACCAGGACACCAACCGCGCCCAGTACCGCTGGCTCCAGCTGCTGACGGACGAGCACCGCAACCTGTGCGTAGTCGGGGACGATGATCAGGCGGTGTACGGCTTCCGTGGCGCCGACATCGAGAACATCCTCGGCTTCGAGCGCGACTTCCCCGACGCGGAGGTGGTGAAGCTCGAGCAGAACTACCGCTCGACGGAGACGATCCTGAACGCGTCGAACGGGGTGATTGGGAACAACCGCCAGCGCAAGGACAAGTTCCTCTGGTCAGAGCTCGGCGAGGGCGAGCCCGTGCACGTGCGCGAGCTCGAGGACGAGCATGCCGAGGCGCGCTTCGTGGTGTCGGAGATCGAGCGGCTCGTGGACGAGGGCGCCTCGCGCGACGAGATCGCGGTCTTCTACCGGACGAACGCCCAGAGCCGCGTGCTCGAGGACATGCTGGTGCGCTACGGCGTCGGCTACCAGGTGATCGGCGGCACGCGCTTCTACGAGCGCGCCGAGATCAAGGACGCGCTCGCGTACCTGACGCTGCTGGTGAACCCGGCCGACACGGTGGCGTTCGGCCGCGCGGTGAACTCGCCTCGGCGGGGCATCGGCGCAACCTCGCAGGGACGGCTCGTGGGCTATGCGAACACGCTCGGCGAGCCGATCTGGGACGTGGCCGCGGAGCCGGAGTCGGTGCCCGGCCTCGCGTCGGCCGCGGTGAAGGCCGTGGGGCGCTTCATGTCGGTGATGGAGCGCCTGCGCGAGCGCGTGGAGGGCGGCGCGGGAGTCGGCGACCTGCTGGCCGAGACACTCGAGGAGACCGGCTACACCGAGGCGCTCCAGGCCGAGCGCACGATCGAGGCCCAGGGCCGGCTCGAGAACCTGGAGGAGCTGGTGGGCGTGGCGCGCGAGTACGACGCCACCGCCGAGGACGGCGGCTCGGTGGAGGAGTTCCTCCAGCAGCTCGCGCTCTTCTCCGAGCAGGACAACCTGCGCGACGACGAGGGAATCGTCACGCTCATGACCCTCCACAACGCCAAGGGCCTCGAGTTCGGGATCGTGTTCATGATCGGCCTCGAGGACGGCGTGTTCCCGCACATGCGGGCGATCGAGGCGGGCGACCTCGAGGAGGAGCGCCGGCTGGCCTATGTCGGCATCACACGCGCGAAGCGGTTGCTCTACCTGACCCACGCGCGCACGCGCAGCCTCTTCGGCGCACGCGACTGGAACATGCGCAGCCGCTTCATCGACGAGATCCCGGTGGAGTTCACCGACCGCGACGAGGACGCCCCGACGGGCCCCGCCGCTGCCGCCACGTGGGGGGGCGGGGCGAGCGCCCCGGAGCCGGGGGGGTCCGGCGCCTCGTTCTCGCTCGGCGACGACGTCGTCCACGCGCAGTTCGGCGAGGGCGTGGTCGTCGGAGTGGAGCCTGGCGGACTCGTGGTGGTGCGCTTCGCGGGCGATCGCTCGGAGCGCAAGCTGATGGCGGACTACGCGCCGCTCAAGCGCCGCTGAGAACGTATGAGAACGTCGCTGCGCGTCCGGCAACGCCAGACGCTTGCCCCCGACGGATAGGCTGCCGCCGCCATGGCCCAGATCATCGACGGCAAGGCTGTGGCGGCGAAGGTCCGCGACGAGGTCAAGCGCGAGCTGGCGGGCATGGACCGCAAGCCCGGCCTCGCGACGATCCTCGTCGGCGAGGACCCCGGCTCGACGGTCTACGTCCGCATGAAGCGCGAGGACTCGGCCGAGGTGGGGATCGAGTCGTTCCACCACGAGCCCGGGGGGGACGTGGCGCCCGAGGAGCTCGCGGAGCTGATCCGCTCGCTGAACGCGGACGACCGCGTGGACGGGATCCTGCTCCAGCTGCCGCTGCCGGACCACCTCGACCAGGACGAGTTCGTCTCGCTGATCGACCCGGCGAAGGACGTCGATGGCCTCACCACGGCCAACGCCGGCCTGCTGATGCACGGCCGCGAGGAGGCGATGGTGCCCTGCACGCCGGCCGGCGTGATGAGGCTGCTCGAGGAGGCCGACGTGGAGCTTTCCGGCGCCCGCGCCGTGGTGCTCGGCCGCTCGATCCTCGTGGGCAAGCCGATGGCTCAGCTGCTGCTGGCGGCGAACGCGACCGTCACGCACTGCCACTCGCGCACGCGCGACCTCGGTGCCGTGTGCCGCGAGGCGGACGTACTCGTGGCGGCGGTCGGCTCTCCGGGGCTCGTGACGGGCGACATGGTGGGCGAGGGCGCTGTCGTGATCGACGTGGGCACGAACCGCACCGACGCAGGCCTGGTCGGCGACGTGGACTTCGAGGCCGCCAAGGAGCGTGCCCGGGCGATCACACCAGTACCCGGCGGCGTCGGCCCGATGACACGGGCGATGCTGCTCGTGAACACGCTGAAGGCCGCCCGCGCCCGCGCCGGCTGACCGCCGCGGGCGCCACCCCGTTGCGGTTAACCCTGTAATACAGGGCAAAGTGCAACCGCGTCGGAGCGGGGGGAGTGGCTTGATCGCCGGCGCCGCGCCGGTACGCTCCCGCCGCATGGATCTGCGGAGGCTTCGCGCGGGCGAATGGATCGCCGCCGTCTCGGGGCCGGCGCTGCTCGTGGCGCTGTTCGTGCCCTGGTACGACGGCAGGACGGGTTGGCAGTCGCTCGGCGTGCTTGACGTGGTCCTGGCCGTCGTCGCTCTCGCGGCGCTCGCGATCCCGGTTGTGACGGCCGCCCACCGCGTACCCGCCCTCCCGCTTGCGCACCAGTCGCTGACGACACTTGCCGGCGTGCTCGCGTCGGCGCTCGTCCTGATCCGCGTCCTCAACATGCCGGACTGGGCCGTCGATCGCGACTGGGGCCTCTGGCTCGCCCTTGCCGCGACGCTCGGCATCGTCGTGGGCTGCCTCGTGGCCATACGAGACGAGCGGCTCTCGCCCGAGGGTCGCCACACCGACGTGAGCGGGGTCCCGGTGGCCGCGCCTCGAGAGATCGAGACGATTCCCGCGCCGCGGCCCGAGGCCCGGCCTTGACCTTCGCCCGGCTGCGGGCGGCCGACTGGGTCGCGTTCGTCGCCGCGCTCGCCCTGCTGTTCACGACCGCCGCCGACTGGTACAGCACGCAGAGCGGGGAGGAGGCGCG
>DASQER010000074.1:0-3486 GCA_035633575.1 Thermoleophilaceae bacterium | reverse complement strand
AGGCTTGTCCGGATGCGATTCAAGACCGGATTCATCGTCGGCGGCGTCGTCGGGTACCTGATCGGCCGCGAGCTGATGAAGCGCGAGGGCGAGGAACGGCCGGGGAGCGTTCGCGCGGCGATGTCGCGCCATCCGTCGGCGCAGCGGTTCGCCGGTCTGGCCGGACGAGCGAGCTGGAAGGGCGTCGAGGCATTGCAGCGCGCCCGCGCGACGATCCAGCGCCGCCTCGTTGCCGACGTCGACGACCTGTCGATGAACTAGCGGCGGCCGCCGCTACTCGAGGTAGTCGCGGAGCTTCTGCGAGCGGCTCGGGTGTCGGAGCTTCGACAGCGTCTTGCTCTCGATCTGGCGGATCCGCTCGCGCGTGACACCGAACGCGCGGCCCACCTCCTCGAGCGTCCGCGCCTTGTTGCCGCTGAGGCCGTAGCGCATCTCGATCACCTCGCGCTCGCGCGGCGGCAGCGCGTCGAGCGCCCGTCGCACGTTCTCGCGGCGCAGGTTCTCGCTCGCCTGCTCGAAGGGCGACTCGACGGAGTCGTCCTCGACGAAGTCGCCAAGCTCGGAGTCCTCCTCCTCGCCGATCGGCTTCTCGAGCGACACCGGCAGCTGCGCGATCCGCAGGATGTCCTTCACCTCGCGCCCGGTCCACTGGAGCTCGACGGCGATCTCCTCGGGAGTCGGCTCACGCCCGAACTCCTGCACGAGCTGGCGCTCCACGTGGACCACCTTGTTGAGCTTCTCCACCATGTGGACCGGGATGCGGATGGTGCGCGCCTTGTCGGCGATCGCCCGCGTCACGGCCTGTCGGATCCACCAGGTCGCGTACGTGGAGAACTTGTAGCCGCGCCTGTAGTCGAACTTCTCGACCGCGCGGATGAGGCCGAGAGAGCCCTCCTGGATCAGGTCGAGGAACGACAGGCCGCGTCCGAGATAGCCCTTCGCGATCGAGACGACCAGGCGCAGGTTCGCCTCGATCATCTGCTGCTTCGCGTCCATGTCGCCGCGCTCGATGCGGCGCGCCAGCCCCACTTCCTCGTCCGCGGTGAGGAGGTCAACGCGCCCGATGGAGCGCAGGTAGAGCCGCAGCGAGTCGAGGCTCGGCTCCACGGTGAGATCTATCTCGGGCTTCTTCGGGGCGGCCGCGGCGTCGGCGCCGGCCGGCACGTCGCTCAGGGCCCCGCGGGGCGGGGGACCGTCGCTCGAGACGATGTCCACACCCCCCTCGACGAGGTGGGCCCTGAAGTCGCTGATCTGCTCCTTCGTGACCTCGACCTCATCGAGGCACGCCGCGATCTCCTCGAAGGTCAGGTATCCGCGCTCGCGTCCCTCGGCGGCGAGGCCGCGCAGCTCCTCGACCTCCATGAAACGCGCCTCGGCGGGTTCCTCCAAGAGTCCAACTGCGGCCTCGTGCTTCTCCGTCAACCCTTCGCTCCTTCGACACGGCGGGACCCGTGAGGGCGGTCTGGACTATCGAGTTTTTGGGGGCGCGGTGATAACCGCGAAGGGCTGGCCGTTGGGGGCAGAACCGCCAGGCATGCAGCCGAGACGGCCAGTGTACAACGACTTGTGCGATTTGCCTCACACGCTTCGTCGGTATCGTCAATGGGCCCATGACCGACCCAGCAGCGCTCCTCGGGAGCGACGTCCAGGCCCGCCGTCCCTCAACCCACGTGAGCCTGTCCCGGGTCGGGGTAACCGGTGTGGAGAAGGTGATCCGCATCCAGGCGAACGGCCAGGAGCAGCTCTTCTACGCGGAGCTCGAGTGCTTCGTCGACCTGGGGCCGGAGCAGAAGGGCGCGCACATGTCGCGCTTCGAGGAGATCGTGAACGAGGCGATCGACGAGGTGGTGCTGAGCGAGGCCTTCAAGGCCGAGACGCTCTCCGCCCACATCGCCGAGCGGGTGCGCGACCGCCAGCAGGGCGCTCGCGCCGAGGTCACGATCGCCGCGCGCTACCCCGAGCACAAGCTCGCGCCGGCCTCCGGCTCGCCCACGCAGGAGATCTACACGCTGTTCGGCTCGGCCGTGACATCGGCATCCGGCACGCGCCGGCTGGTGGGTGTCCAGGCCCAGGGGATGACCGCCTGCCCGTGCGCTCAGGAGATGGTGACCGAGCGCTCGCAGGAGCGGCTGCGCGCGGACGGTTTCACGGACGACGAGATCGCCCGCGTGTTCGAGGCCGTGCCTGTGGCCACGCACAACCAGCGCGGCATCGGGACTCTCCACATCGGCTGCCCCGAGGGCTGCGAGGAGCCCATCGAGGCCATCACCCTGCTCGACATCGTGGAGAGCTCGATGAGCTCCGAGATCTACGAGCTGATGAAGCGCTCGGACGAGGTCGAGGTGGTCGAGAAGGCGCACATGCACCCGCGCTTCGTGGAGGACTGCGTGCGCGAGATGGTGCGCATGGCGAGCGAGCGCTTCGGGTCGCTCGACGACGGCGCCTTCGTCTCCGCGCGCCAGGAGAACCTCGAGACGATCCACAAGCACAACGTGGTGGCCGAGCGGCACGGGCTGCTCGGAGAGCTCACGCGCGAGATTCGCGACGGCGAGCGGGCCGAACGGCACGTGACTATGCGCGAATGGCTCGAGTCAGGTTGAACGAAGTCCGTGCACGGGTTTCCGCTCGTAGCGTGAACGCTTAGGGTCGTCCGGCCAAGGTGCGCTTCGAAGGTCAAGCCTTCGGAGAAAGCCGCCGATGGAAACCGTGTACTCGGCAGCACGGAGGCAGTTTTGACTCACGGCCGGCACATTCCGCTCTCACAGGACGCAGCAATCGTTGTGGCGCTTGCGGGCACGGCCATGCCATTCGCCCATTCCGCGGAGGACGAGGCGGAGCGCTGGCTTCGCGCCATGCGCCTCCACGGCGAGGTGGGCTCGACCCTGCAGGCGCTGGGCGTGGGCGAGGCCCCGCTCATGACGGGCACCGACCACGAGCACTCGGAGGGCCACGGAACGCCCACACTCGGGCCTGAAGTGCTCAACGAGGTGACCGACCGGGCGGCCGAGTTCGCCGCCGCCCGCGAGGCGGAGGCGGTGGGCACCACGGACGTCCTGTTCGGCGTGCTCAACGTCTACGACAAGCTCTTCGACCGCGCTCTGTATCTCCGCGGCACGAGCCGCGACGAGCTGGTCGAGCGCCTCACGGCCGCTGCCGCGCGGGGCTAGAGCGCTCCCGCCCGGCCTCGTCGAGCTTGCGGCGGAAGTTGAGGAAGTAGTCGGCGCCGCTGGCGACCGTGATCGCGACCATCGCGTAGACGAGCGCCTGCACCCAGGCGTCCGTGTGGTCGGACGCGGCGATCAGCGCGAGCACCGCCACCACCTGGACGATCGTCTTGAGCTTGCCGAGGCCGCTGGCGGGGATCACGACGCCCTGCTGGCCGGCGGCTATGCGGAGTCCGCTCACCGCGAACTCGCGCGCGATGATCACCATGGCGACCCAGGCGGCTAGCCGCTCGAGGCTGACGAGGCTGATCAGGGCCGCGGC
>DASQER010000073.1:0-1760 GCA_035633575.1 Thermoleophilaceae bacterium | reverse complement strand
CTCGGTCAAGCGCATGCTCGCCTGGTCGAGCGTCGCGCAGGCCGGCTACCTGCTCGTGGGCGTCGTGGTCGGCACGGAGCTGGGCGTGCGCGCCACCGCGTTCTACCTGGCCGTGTACCTGCTGATGAACGTGGCGGCCTTCGCAGTGGTGGTCGCGCGCGAGCGGGTCTCTGAGCACGGCGACGACATGCGCTCCTTCGAGAACCTCGGGACCAGCTCGCCCTGGCTCGCTTGGCCGATGACGATCGCGATGCTCTCGCTGGCCGGCTTCCCGGCCACCGGCGGCTTCATCGGGAAGTTCTATTTGATCGATGCCTCGGTTTCCGGCGACTACACCTGGCTCGGAATAGCCATCGTGGTCGGCTCGGTGATCTCGCTCGCCTACTACCTGCGTCTGATCGCGGTCATGTGGATGGGCCGCTACGAGGTGGAGCTGCCCTCGGTGCCGCCGCGCCGCGTGCGGCCGGTGGCCGGCTGGTCCCCGGAGGCCGACGCCCGCGCCCAGCCCGAGGTGGTCGCGGTGGCGGTGCTGTTCGCGGCCGCGACGATCCTGTTCGGCATCCTGCCCGACCCGCTCTTCGACCTGGCGCGGGACGTGAGCAGCGCGCTGCCCGGCCTGCAGTAGCGGCGGGGCACGCGCCGGTTGCCGGGCGCCGGGCCGAGGGCGCGAGGTCGCTCGTGCGCCGTGGTGTTTGGGCATTGAGGGGGCAGGGCTCGGCGTGTTCCTATCCCATGCGATCGAATTGCGCCAAGCCCCGATTCACAACTCGCCTCACGCCCTGCGCCGAGAGGGGGTTGTGACGTTGGCGCGCGAATCCGAATGCTGACGGACCACACCCCCCGCCGAGAGGGGGCGAAAGGCGAATTGTGTGCGGACTCCCTCACCGCTGCCGTCCGCCGGAGGCCGACGCCAGCAGCAACCGCCGCACCCGGTGGCCGAGGCGGCGCGCGGCGTCTCTCGCGAGCTCGGCGCCCGCCGCTGGCCTGCTCCGCCGATCGGCTGACCCGCGCTAGGCTCCCCGCACGCGATCGAGGAGAGAGGCATGAGCGAGAACCTGGCGAGGATCCTGACGGAGACGGCTGAGCGCAACGGCGACCAGACTGCCTTCAAGCTCGACGACGTCGAGCTGAGCTACTCGATGCTCGACGACGGCAGCACGCGGGTTGCCGGCTTCCTGAAGTCGAAGGGCCTCGAGGCGGGCGATCGCGTGGGCCTGATGCTGCCGAACGTGCCCTACTTCCCGGCTATCTACTACGGGATCCTGCGCGCCGGCGGAGTCGTCGTTCCGATGAACGTGCTGCTGAAGGGCCGTGAGGTCGGCTATTACCTCGAGGACCCGGGCGCGAAGCTCGTGTTCGCGTGGGGCGACTTCGCCGAGGCGGCGGAGGCGGGCGCGGAGAGCGCGGGCACCGAGGTGATCCTCGTGAAGCCCGGCGAGTTCGAGAAGCTGCTCGCCGAGCAGGAGCCCAACCGCGAGATGGCCGACTGCTCGGCGGACGACACCGCCGTGATCCTCTACACCTCCGGCACCACCGGCAAGCCGAAGGGCGCCGAGCTCACCCACGCGAACCTGCACCGCAACTCGGCCGGCGTCTCGAGCAAGCTCGGGGAGCTCACGGGCGAGGACGTCCTGCTAGGCGCGCTGCCCCTGTTCCACTCGTTCGGCCAGACCTGCACCATGAACAGCGCGGTCTGCGTGGGCGCCACGGTCACGATGCTGCCGCGCTTCGACCCGGTGAAGGCGCTCGAGATCATCGAC
>DASQER010000072.1:0-3088 GCA_035633575.1 Thermoleophilaceae bacterium | reverse complement strand
CTTCGCCGGCGCGGGGCCTGGGCGCGCAGGACCGGCCAGCCCGGCCAGCAGCGCGTCCGTCGCCTGCACCAGTCGGCGCTCGTGCTCCACGCAGCGCGGGCAGTTGCGCAGGTGCGCATCGAGGCGGGGGGCGTCGGCCTCGCGCAGCGCGCCATCGAGCCGGTCGGAGACCAGGCCCTCCGCACGCTCGCACCAGCCGCTGCCGCCGAGAGTCGCGACCGTGCGGCGCAGCTCCTTGCGCGCGAAGGACAGCGCCCGCCCGAGCTCTCGCTCGTCGATGCCGAGCGTGGCCGCCGCCTCGGCCCGCGGCCGATCCGCGAGCGCCACGAGCGCGAGTGCCCGCGCCTCGAGCGGCGACAGGGCGGGCAGCACGGCGGCGACCTCGCGTGCCGCCGACGCCGGGTCGACCGGACCGGCGGGGCGCGAGGGCACGGGTCGCAGCGGCGCGTGCTCCATGAAGGAGCACAATACCCCCAGCCGGAGACCGAGCTTAGATAGGGTAATCCCGACTCGATTTCAGGAGAATTGGAGGAACGGTGGCGGATTACGCCAAGGACGTGCTCGTGGATACCCAGTGGGTGGAGGACCACCTGAACGACGACTCGATCCGGATCGTCGAGGTGGACGAGAACCCAGCGCTCTACGCCGAGGCGCACATCTCGGGTGCCATCGGCTTCGACTGGAAGAAGGACCTCCAGGACCAGGTGAAGCGCGACTTCCTCGGCCCGGCCGAGTTCGGCGAGCTGTTCGGCAGCCGCGGGATCTCGAACGAGCACACCATCGTGCTGTACGGCGACCGCAACAACTGGTTCGCGGCCTACACGTACTGGTACCTCAACTACTACGGGCACGACAACGTGAAGCTGATGAACGGCCCGCGCGAGAAGTGGATCTCGGAGGGTCGCCCCACCTCCACCGACGTGCCGAGCTACGACGCCCAGCGGTTCTCCGCCCAGGAGGGCGACGCTGCGATCCGCGCCCTCCGCGACGAGGTGCTCGGCGCCCTCGACACGGACACGCGGCTTGTGGACGTACGCTCGCCTCAGGAGTTCTCGGGCGAGCTGATCGCGATGGCGGGCTACGAGCAGGAGGGCGCCCAGAGGGCGGGCCACATCCCCGGCGCGGCCTCGGTCCCGTGGTCGCAGGCGGTCCAGGAGGACGGCACCTTCAAGTCGGCCGACGAGCTCAGCGAGCTCTACGGCGGCAAGGGCGTGACCGACGGGAACCCGATCATCGCCTACTGCCGCATCGGCGAGCGCTCGGCGCACACCTGGTTCGTGCTGCACGAGCTGCTCGGCCACGACGACGTCAAGAACTACGACGGCTCGTGGACCGAGTGGGGCAACATGGTCGCGGTGCCGATCGAGAAGGACGTCTAGCTAGAGCAACGGCCGGAGCGCCTTGAGGAGCGACTGCACGATCCGTGCGGTCGCTCCCCAGACGAGGTGGCCTTCGACCGTGTAGGTCGGCGTCTTGATCGGCACGCCCTTGCGGACGAGCCGCTGCATCTCGTGCCCGCGCACGAGGTCGGCGAGCGAGAACTCGAGCACCTGCTCCACCTCGGTGGCCTGCGGGCGCCACGTCTGCCCCGGCTCAATCAGCCCGACGAACGGGAAGATCCGGTAGCCGGTCACGAAGGTGCTGACGGGCGGCAGGGCGCCGACCAGCTCGACGCCGGCGGGATCGAGGCCGATCTCCTCGTGCGCCTCGCGCAGCGCGGTCTCGCGCAGGTCCTCGTTCGGGTGGTCCTGGCGGCCGCCCGGGAACGAGATCTCTCCCGCGTGGCGGCGCAGGTCGGCGCGCCGCTCGGTGAACACGGCGGTGAGCCGCTCGCGGTAGAGCGGCACGAGCACCGCCGCGTCCTTCGAGCCGTGCGCGTCCATCGCCGCGGCCTCCTCGGGTGTCAGGAGGTACTCCCGCACGCGCTTATTATCGGAGCCCGTGCCCGAGGCCCTCGTGATCGTCGACTTCCAGAACGACTTCACCCCCGGCGGCGCGCTCGCCGTGAGCGAGGGCGACCGCATCGCAGAGCGGGTGAACGAGCTGGCCGCCGACCCGCGCTTCGAGCTCGTGGTCGCCACGCGCGACTGGCATCCGGCCGACCACAGCTCGTTCGAGGAGCGTGGCGGGCCGTGGCCTCCCCACTGCGTGCAGGGCACCGAGGGCGCCGAGCTGCATCCCGCCCTCGACCGCGCGCCGATCGACGTGATCGTCGACAAGGGCATCAATCCGGACACCGAGGGCTACTCGGCCTTCGACGAGACCGACCTCGAGTTGCTCCTGCGCGAGCGCGGGATCGACAGGGTGACCGTTGTCGGGCTCGCCACCGACTACTGCGTGAAGAACACCGCCCTAGACGCGCTTCGCCACGGCTTCGACGTGACGGTGGACGGCGAGGGCGTGCGCGGAGTGGACGTGCAGGAGGGCGACTCCGAGCGCGCCCTGGAGGAGCTGCGCAGCGCCGGCGCCACCGTCGAGCAGGCGTGATCGGCCGCCTCCTCGAGTCGATGTTCCACTGGTTTCGCATGGTCGGCGAGGCCTCGCCGGGCGGCCGTGCGCTGGAGCCCGACGGCGTCGTCGCCGCGATCGTTCCCGCCGCGCCGGAGCGTTCGGTGATGAACTCGGTCCTCTACCGGAACCCCCATGCGCTCGAGGCCGCCTACGACGAGCTGGCCGCCGCCTACGAGGAGATAGGGGCCAGTTGGACCGTGTGGGTGCCGCCGGGGGATGCCGCGGCCTCCGCGCTCCTCGAGACGCGCGGCCACGTTCTCGACGCGGAGCCGATGGCGATGTTGCGCAAGCTCGACGGCGGCGTCGAGCGCCCCGCCTCGGATGCTCTCGGCGACTGGACCTCGGAGGGCGACATGGCCGACGTCGCGCGCGTGAACGACAGCGCCTACCCGTTCGGCACCGACTCCTTCTCCCGCGCGCTGCGCGCGCTCCCGGAGGGGGCGGGCCGCTTGTACGTGGCCCGTGAGGGCGGCGAGCCGGTGGCGTGCCTGGCGACCGCCGACCACGAGGGCAACACCGAGGTACAGCTCGTGGCCGTCGTGCCCGAGGCGCGCGGGCGCGGCCTGTCCGGGAAGCT
>DASQER010000071.1:0-5247 GCA_035633575.1 Thermoleophilaceae bacterium | reverse complement strand
ACGCGTGCCGGCCTGGCTGGCGAGGCTGGTGGCCGGCCGCCAAGCCGCCGACTTCGCGCTCGACCTGCGCGGCGCCTCGAACGAGAAGGCCAAGCGAGAGCTCGGCTGGGAGCCGGCGCACCCGAGCTGGCGCAGCGGCTTCGCGGAGTCCCTGCGTGCCGTGCTCGAGCGCGAGGAGATCAGTTGAGGCGCGGACCTGGACTGAGGTGGGCCATCTCGGTTGCTATATCCGCAACTACGATGGCCCACCTGGGGTAAAGGGCGGTCCGGACCCGCCCTCAATGCGAGCGGTAGCCGCTCCCCGTGCTCAGCGCGACACGGTGTAGGCGATCGGCAGGAAGACGGTCGCCGCGAAGATCAGGAGCACGCCCGCGGCCACGAGCGTCCGCGACTTCACGATGTGGCCGAGCGTCCCGATCAGGAAGCCCAGGCCCAGCAGGATGAGGAAGAAGGACGGGGAGACCTGGAACTCGCCGGACTGGCCCGGGCCGTCGCCGGGGTCGAGGAAATCCGACATCGCGAGGACGAAGGCGGCCAGCACGGGGGCGAAAGTATCCTTCGGGTCGGATGAGCGACGAGTTCACCAGCATCGAGAACGCGCACGAGCGCCTCGGGGAGGTCGGCTACCTCGCCGACGAGCCGGCCGCGCTCGTCACGTTCCTGGCCGGCCGGCTCGGCAAGCCGGTCCTGGTCGAGGGCCCCGCGGGCGTCGGCAAGACCGAGCTCGCGAAGGCGGTGTCGCGCGCCACCGGGCGCAGCCTGATCAGGCTCCAGTGCTACGAGGGGCTCGACGAGGCGAAGGCGCTCTACGAGTGGAACTATCGCAAGCAGCTCCTGCGGATCCAGACCGAGGCCGCCGACACCGGCTGGAAGGAGGTGAAGGACGACATCTTCGGCGAGGAGTTCCTGCTCGCACGCCCGCTGCTGAACGCGATCACCGCCGACGAGCCCGTCGTCCTCCTGATCGACGAGATCGACAAGACCGACCAGGAGTTCGAGGCGATGCTGCTGGAGGTGCTGTCCGACTTCCAGATCTCGATCCCGGAGCTGGGCGTCGTCGAGGCGCGCACCCGCCCGCTCGTGCTGCTCACCTCCAACAACTCGCGCGAGCTCACCGAGGCGCTCAAGCGGCGCTGCCTCTACCTCTGGCTCGACTACCCGGACGTGGAGCGCGAGCTCGAGATCGTGCACCTGCACGCCCCGGAGCTGGACGAGGGCATCGCGCGCAAGCTGGTCGAGGTGATCCACATGGTGCGCTCGCTCGACCTCAAGAAGCCACCGTCGATCGCGGAGTCGATCGACTGGGCGCGGGCGCTGCTCCTGCTCGGCGCCGAGGACGTGGACCAGAGCGTGCTCGAGAAGACGATGTCGATCATCGTCAAACACCGCACCGACCTCGACCTGGTGGCGGAGCGCGTGGGCGTGAAGCTCGGCAATGGCGTCTTCGGAACGCGGCAGGCGGGCTAACCCCGCCCTCTTCGGCGGCATGCCCCCGGCCCGCGGGCCGGCCGGCATGGCGCCGCGCCTGCTCGAGTTCGCGGACGAGCTGCGCAGAGAGGGTGTGGCCGTGGGCACCTCGGAGCTGCTCGACGCCTTCCAGGCGCTCGACGCCGTGAGCTGGACCTCCCAGGAGGACTTCCGCGAGGCGCTGGCCGCCACGCTCGCCAAGTCGCAGGAGGACCGGCACGTGCTGGACGTGCTCTTCGAGCGCTTCTTCTTCCACGCAGTCGAGCGCGAGGCGATCGAGCGGGGCCTGCGCGAGGAGCGCTTCCAGGGCGGCGAGGAGCTCGACCTCGAGGCCCTGCGCGAGCGCATCCGCGAGGCGATCCGGGCCGGCTCCGACGGCGAGATGCGCGACCTCGCCCGCCTGGCCATCGCCGCGTTCGGCCGCCAGGGCGAGGGCTCCGGCGTGATTGGCGTGGACGTGCAGCGCATCCGGCGGACCCTCGGGCTCAAGGGCGAGAAGCGGGGCGCCGAGCTGCCCGACCCGGACGCCGTGCCGCGCGACCGCCTCCACGAGTTCGAGCGCCACGTGCGCCGCGAGCTCGAGCGGCAGATGATCGAGCGCACACAGTCGCTGCCACCGGCGAAGCCGCTGCGCGAGCTCGACCGCTCCCTGCCCACCAACCCCGCGCAGGACCTCTCCCAGGTTCACCGCGTGGTGGCGCAGCTGAAGAAGCGGCTCGCCTCCCAGGGACGCGAGCACCGCGGCCGCCGGCGCTCCTGGCACGTGGACGTGCGCCGCACGATGCGCGCCTCGCTCCAGACCGGCGGCGTGCCACTCGAGCTGAAGTACCGCCCGCGGCGCCCCCGGCGCCCGGAGCTGTACGTGCTCTGTGACGTGTCCACGAGCGTCACGAGCGCCAGCGTCTTCTTCCTGTCCGTGCTGCACGCGCTGCACGACCAGTTCCGCAAGCTGCGCTCGTTCGTCTTCGTGGAGCGTATCTCGGAGGTCACGGACGTCTTCGAGCGCGAGCGCTCCTTCGAGGCCGTGTCGCGCCGGATCGCCACCGACGCCGGGGTGGCCGACGTGTCCGGGTACACCGACTACGGCCGCGTCTGGGTGGAGTTCCTCGACAAGGTGGTGGACGACCTCGACCCGCGCTCGACCGTGATCGTGCTCGGGGACGCGCGCACGAACGGCCGCGAGCCGCACGCGCAGGTCTTCGGCCACGTGGCCGCGCGCGCTGGGCGCACGTTCTGGATCAACCCCGAGCCGCGGCTCTACTGGAACTACGGCGACTCGGTCATGTCCGCCTACGAGCCGTTCTGCGACGGCGTGTTCGAATGCTGGACCACCAAGCAGCTGGAGGCGTTCGTAAACGCGATCGCCGAGCTGCGCGCCGTCGCGTAATACACTGCTCCCACTGACCCAGGGGGGCTCGCGGGAAAGCGGGCTGAGATAGCGCTGAGTAGCCCGGCGCTGACCCTTCGAACCTGTGGGGTAATGCCCGCGGAGGGAGCGATGCAGACTGAGGCCGAGGCTCCCGCAACGGAGCCTCTTTCGTTCGTAGACGTGACGCGGCGGTACCGCAAGGTCACCGCGCTCGAGAGGATCGACCTGACCGTCCGGCAGGACGAGGTCCTCGCAGTGGTCGGCCCGTCGGGCTGCGGCAAGTCCACGCTGCTCGAGCTGGTGGCCGGTCTCCAGGAGCCCGACTCGGGCACGGTGTCCGTGGCCGGCGCGAGCGACGCCGCCGGGCGCCGCGCCCAATGCGCGTACATGCCTCAGCGCGACCTGCTGCTGCCCTGGCGCGACGCGCTGGCGAACGCTGCGCTCGCCCTCGAGTGCGAGGGGGTCCCGCGCTCGGAGGCGCGCCGCCGGGCCGAGCCGCTGTTCGAGCGCTTCGGCCTAGCGGAGTTCGAGAGCGCCCGGCCGGCCGAGCTCTCCGGCGGGATGCGCCAGCGCGTGGCCTTCCTGCGCACCCTGCTGCCCGGCCGCCCCATCCTGCTCCTCGACGAGCCCTTCGGCGGCCTCGACTCGATCACCCGCTTCTCGATGCAGCAGTGGCTCGCGGACGCGCTCGCGCAGGAGCCGCGCACCGTGCTGCTCGTGACCCACGACGTGGAGGAGGCCGTGTTCCTCGCCGACCGCATCGCCGTGCTCTCGCCGCGCCCCGGCCGTGTGGTCGCGGAGATCCCCGTCGAGCTCGCCCGGCCGCGCGACGTGACGAGCCCGGAGTTCGGCGCGCTCAAGCGGCGCGTCCTGGAGGCGCTTTCGCTGTGAGATACGTCCTCGCAGCGCTCCTGCTCGCGCTGTTCGTCCTCGCCTGGCAGGGGGTGGCCTCGCTCGAGTCGGTCGACGACCTGACGCTCGCCTCGCCGGTCGAGACGCTCGACGCCCTGCGCGACGACTGGTCGCTGCTCTGGGACAACGCGCGCGTGACGTTCGTCGAGGTCGTGCTCGGCCTCGCCATATCGACGCTTGCCGGGATCGCATCCGCCGTGGCCATGCACCTGTTCCGGCCGCTGCGCGACGCCGCCTACCCGCTGCTTGTGGCCTCCCAGGCGATCCCGGTGGTCGTGCTGGCGCCCATCTTCGTCCTGGCCTTCGACTACGGCATCGGGCCGAAGCTCGCGATCGTCGCGCTCATCTGCTTCTTCCCGATCACCGTGAACCTGCTCGACGGGCTGCGCTCGGTCGAGCCCGAGCTGCTGAAGCTGATGCGCAGCATGGGCGCCTCGCGGCTGCGAACGCTGCGCTCGGTCGAGCTGCCGGCGTCGCTGCCGTTCCTCTTCAGCGGCCTGAAGGTGGCGGCCACCGTGTCGGTGATCGGCGCGGTGTTCGGCGAGTGGGCGGGGGCAGACGAGGGCCTCGGCCGGCTGGTGCTGCTCGGCAACAATCAACTCCAGACCCCGCGCGTCTACGCCGGGATCGTGCTCCTTACCCTGATGGCGGTGGCGCTCTTCGCGCTGGTCGTGCTCGCCGAGCGCCTCGCCTGCCCGTGGAACCGAAAGGAACAGCCCGTATGAAGTGGCTTGCCGCGGCGCTCTGCGCCGCCCTAATGCTCAGCGCCTGCGGCGAGAAGGAGGACGTGCTCGAGCCGTCCGGCTCCAAGCGCGTCGAGCTCATGCTCGACTACTTCCCGAACGCCGACCACGCGGGCATCTACGCCGCGCAGGCGGGCGGGCACTTCGAGCAGGCCGCGCTCGACGTGGCGATCCGCCAGCCGCCGGACCCCGCCGCGCCGATCAAGCAGGTCGCCGCGGGGCGCGTGGACCTCGCGATCTCCTACGAGCCCGAGGTGCTGCGCGCCCGCGACCAGGGCCTGCGCGTGGTGAGCGTGGCCGCGATCGTCCAGAAGCCGCTCACGTCGATCGTCTCGCTGCCCAAGGCCAGGATCCGCGAGCCGGCGGACCTCGAGGGCAAGACCGTCGGCACCGCCGGAATCGACTACCAGCACGCGTACCTGCAGACCGTCCTGCGCGATGCGGGCGTGGATCCCTCCTCGGTGAAGGAGCTGGGCGTCGGCTTCAGCCTCACCCCGGCCCTGCTGACAGGCAAGGTCGACGCCGTGCTGGGCGCCTTCTGGAACTACGAGGGCACCGAGCTGCGGCTGCGCGGGAAGCGCCCGCGGATCATCCGCATCGAGGACGCCGGCGTTCCGACCTACAACGAGCTCGTGCTCGTGGCCAACGAGGACGCCCTCGAGCGCGACGGCGACAAGATCCGCGCGTTCATCGGCGCGGTCTCGCGCGGGACGCGGGAGCTGCGCCAGGATCCCGGCGCCGCGATCGACGGCCTGC
>DASQER010000070.1:0-7465 GCA_035633575.1 Thermoleophilaceae bacterium | reverse complement strand
TGTGACAGCAGCGGGTCGATGCCGGTGGAAGACCGAAAATGAGAATCATAATGTCCTTAAAACCAAGGGATATCATTTGGAGCATAACTTTGGGCATGGTCAAACACATTTAGCGGCTTGTTTACTGACCCTTAACTTGTTGGCATTTCTGTTTCATACGGTCTTACATTTAACCGATCACCCTTACCAGCAGATTCGGCAAAAGCGCGGGACTCGCAAAGGCTTTTTTCAAGATATTCTCAGCCTGACTAAATATCTCCTGTTTGAGAGTTGGCAATCCTTGATTGACTTTATGCTCTATGCCTCCCCACCCCCTCAGACGGCTAACTGCCACCGACACGCCGACCCCGTGGAGGCCGCCGGAGACCTTGTAGCCGCCGCCGATGCCGAACTTCGCGCCCGCGTGGAGCACTGTGAGGACCACCTCGGCGGCCGGCCGCTTCTCCTTCTCGTGCATCTCGACCGGGATGCCGCGACCGTTGTCGGTCACGGTAACGCTGTTGTCGGGATGGATCACGATCTCGACCTCGTCGGCCTCGTCGGCGAGCGCCTCGTCAACCGAGTTGTCCATCACCTCGTAGATCAGGTGATGGAGCCCGCGCTGACCCGTGGAGCCGATGTACATCCCCGGGCGCTTGCGGACGGCTTCGAGGCCCTCAAGGACGGTGATGTCCTGCGCGCCGTAGGTTGAGCCGTCCTTCTTCTCGGGCTGCTTCGCCAACTCTTTCCTTCCATCGCGCGGCCGCCTGGCTTGAGGCCGCTGACACCACGAAAAGCCCCGACTCCGGATCCCTTGTCAGGCCGGGTCGGGGCGGTACATAAGACCGCTCTGAATACTAACAGGCTACCCCCCACATCGGACGGCTGCGACGGTAACAAAATGCCCGCAAATCGCGACAAACCGGCTACCTGAAGCGCACCCCGCGGCGCGGCGCCCGTCGGGGCCCCTCAGGGCCGGTTCGCGCCCGAACCGATTACGAAGCGCAACTTCCGGACGGACCCGGCGCCGGAACCGGCGAGGGCGTCCCCCAGGCGGGTGAGCAGATCGGGGGCGAGCAGCTCCAGCTCCTGCGCCCAGACCGCCGATTCGCACGCCACGGTGACCACGCCGGCCCGCTCCGACACGGGCGCCGCTGCGGCGGCCAGCCCAGCCCCGGCCACCTCGGGCCAAACCGCCTGCACGCGCGCCAGGGCCGTGGCCGGCTCGGCGTTCCGGACGACGCCCTCGAGGGCCACGGAGAGCGCCCTGGGGGCGAGGCGCCTCACGCAGTGGCCCTCACGCGGCCACCGCGCGGGCGCCACCGGTGACGGCTCCGTCCCGCACGCGGATCAGCCCAGCGGGCGCGAGGGCGGCGCCCGGGACGTGCTCCGGCTCGGTCGTGGTGACAACCGCCTGGCCGCCGGAGCGCAGCAGCCCGGCGAGCAGCTCGCGGCGCTCGGAGTCGAGCTCCGACATCACGTCGTCCAGGAGCATCAGGGGCGGGCGGGCGCGGCGCTCCGCGAGCAGGGCGCGCTCGGCGAACAGCAGGGCGAGCAACGCGACGCGCTGCTGACCCTGGGAGCCGTAGGCCCGCAGGGCGCCGCCGCCGAGCAGCAGCTGCAGCTCGTCCCGGTGCGGACCGTGAGCGGTGAAGCCGCGCTCGAGGTCGGCCTGGCGGCGCTCACCCAGCTCGGCGGCAAGGCCGTCGGCGTCGGTGGCGGGGGAGCGCGGCCGGTAGCGCAGCTCGGCCTCGCCGGGCAGGCCCAGAGCGGCGGCGAGCTCCGCGAAGAGTGGTCGCAGGCCGTCCACGGCCTCGGCCCTGTCCTGCATCAGCCGGATCCCGTGCCGGGCAAGCTCGGAGTCCCAGGCGTCGAGGGCCGCCGGGCCCGCCGCGCCGGCGCGCACCCGGGCGACCAGGGCGTTGCGCTGGGCCAGCGCCCGCGAGTAGGCGCCGCGGGTCTCGGCGCGGCCCGGCCAGAGGGCGGCCACCACCTGGTCGAGGTGCGCCCGGCGCGCGGCCGGCGCGCCCTTCACCAGCTCGAGGCGCTCGGGCAGAAAGACGCTGGCCAGCGGGCGCACGGCGACGGCCGACAGGCTCTCGACGGCGCTCCCGTCCACACGCATGCGCTTGGGCTCGCCGGGCTCGAAGCCCACCTCGATGCGGTGCTCCCCGTCGTCGGCAGCGGTCTCGAGCACCACCCGCGCGACCCCGTCGCCGCCGCGGCGCACCAGCTCGCGCTCGTTGGAGGTGCGCGGCGAGCGCGCCGTGCACCCGAAGTAGAGCGCCTCGAGCAGGTTCGTCTTACCCGCGCCGTTGGAGCCGGTGACGACGGTCAGCCCCTCCGCGAGCTCGACCTCCGCGGTCGCGTAGTTGCGGAAGTCGCGCAGCTGGATGCGCGTGACGCGCACGGCCGCCCTACACGTTCAATCGAATAGGCATGACGAGGTACCTGAAGCCGGCGTCCTCGTCACCCGACTGGATCAGTCCCGGCCGCAGCGGGCTGATCAGCTTCAGGAGCAGCTCCTCCGACTCGGCGCTCTCGAGGCCCTCGCGGAAGAACTCGGGGTTGAAGCCGATCTCGAGCGGCTCACCGGCGAACGGGACCGGCAGCGACTCGCTCGCCTCGCCCACGTCCGGGGTCTGCGCCGAGACGTCGAGCGCCCCCTCCGAGAAGCGCAGGCGCAGCGGCGCGTTCTTCTGCGCGAGCAGGCCGACGCGGCGCACCACCTCGAGGAGCTCGTCGCGGCCCACGCGCAGCTCGTGCTCGTACGCCTCGGGGAGCAGCTGCTGGTAGTTCGGGAAGCGGCCCTCGACGAGCCGCGACGAGAGCACGACGTCGTCCACGGTGAAGATGACCTGGTTCTCGAGTGCCGCGACGCCGATCGTCTCCGCGCCGCTCGCCGAGGCGATGCGCCCGAGTTCCTGGAGCGTGCGGGCGGGAACGTTAGCCTCGAGGGAGCCGTTCAGCTCCGAGTCCAGCCTGGTCTCCTTGACCCCCAGCCTGTAGGAATCGGTGGCCACCATGCGCAGCTCGGTGCCGCTGGCGGTGACGAGCACCCCGGTGAGGTGCGGGCGCGTCTCGTCCCGCGAGGCGGCCCGGGCCACGCGGGCGATGGTGTCCACGAACGCCGTGGCCGGAACGGTCAGGCCGCCCTCGGCCGGCACCTCGGGCAGCTTCGGGAAGTCCTCCGCCGGAAGCGTGCGCAGGTGGAACTTCGCCGGGCCCGATACAACCTCGACGTCCTGCTCCGCGCTGCGGTACTCGAGCGTGAGGTCGTCCTTCGGCAGGGAGCGAACGACGTCGAGCAGAAGGCGGCCGGGGACGACGGCCTGGCCCGGAGACGAGTCCGCGGTGGCGAGCGAGACGCGCACACCCAGCTCCATGTCGGTGGCCTGGAGCTCGGCCGTTCCGTCGTCCACGCGCAGGAGCACTCCCGCGAGGGACGGGACGGGACCGCGCGTGGACGCGGCGCGCACCGCGACGCCGAGACGAGCGAGGAACGTTTCCCGTGAAACGGTGAGCTTCAAATGACGCTGCCTATCTAGGTAGAGGTAATTGGGGCTGTTGAGATGTGGATATCCGGGGCGATGCTGCTTGGGGAGCGCGATCGCCGTGTGCGGAAGCTGTTGATTGTTCCACCCACGCCGGTCAGGACGAGGGCTGGCCGAGCTGCCGCCGGAGGTTGTCGACGGCGCTGCGCACAGGGTCGTCGCTTTGAATGGCGGCGCTGACGCGGTTCACGGCGTGGAGCACGGTGGTGTGGTTGCGCCCGCCGATGCCGCGGCCGATCTCCGGCAGGCTGTGCTCGGTCAGCTCGCGGGCGAGGTACATGGCCACCTGCCTCGCGGTCGCGACGGCGGGGCGACGGTCGCGGGCGACCAGGGCCTCTCGTTCGACCCCGAACTCCTGGGCTGCGGCGTCCAGGATCTCGCCGATGCCGCAGGCGTTCCTCGCGGTGTCCTCGCCGAGGCGGCGGAGCACGTGGCGGACCAGGCCCGGCGTGGCGGCCTCGTCCTTCAGCGACGCATAGGCGACGACTCGGATCAGCGCGCCCTCGAGCGCACGCACGCTCGTGGTCACCTGGCCGGCGATCTCGGCCAGCACCTCCGGCTCCACGTCGACGGCATCGAGCCGAGCGCGCTTCGCCAGGATGGCGCAGCGCGCCTCGAGCTCCGGCGCGTCCAGTTCGACGACGAGCCCGGACCGGAAGCGCTCGATCAGCCGGTCCTCGAGCCCCGGGATGTCCTCGGGTGCGCGGTCCGACGTCATCACGAGCTGGCGCCCCGCGTCGAGCAGGGCGTTGAAGGTGTGGAAGAACTCTTCGCGTGTGCGGGCGCGGCCGGAGAGGAACTGGACATCGTCGATCAGCACCACGTCGGCGCTGCGGAAGCGCTGCTTGAAGTCGGAGGTGCTCTTTCCGCGCACCGCCTCCACGAACTCGCTCGTGAACTCCTCGATCGTCGCGTAGCGCACCCGCAGGCCCGCGCCGAAGCGCTCGATGTAGTTGCCGACGGCGTGGAGCAGGTGCGTCTTGCCGATTCCGGGCGAGCCGTGCAGGAACAGCGGGTTGTAGGAGTGGCCCGGCAGCTCGGCGGCCGCCAGCGCGGCCGCGTGCGCGAAGCGGTTCCCGGTTCCGATCACGAACTGGTCGAAGGTGTACTTAGGGTTCAGGCGATCGCGGTTGTGGGCCCGCTCGGCGCTCGCGGGGTCCGCGCCCGCCGTCTCCGCGCCCGCCGTCTCCGCGCCCGGCGACTCCCAGCCGGAGCCCACGACCTCCACGGTGGCCCGCTTGTCGAAGCGCGCGGCCACGGCGCGGCGCAGCAGGGGGAGGTAGCGCTCGGCGACTGAGGTGCGGATGTGCTCGGGCGCGCGCACGTAGACGGTGCGGCCGTGGACCGCGGCGAGCTGCAGCGGCTCGATCCAGATGTGGAACTTGAAGTCCGGAGTCTCCCGGCGGAGCTCGGCGCGGATGTCGTCCCAGATCTCGGCTGGCTGTGCGGGCACGGGCGGTCGCGACCCTCCTCAGGGGTCTCGGCGAAAGGCTGTTCACAGGGGAGAGCCGGGCGGAAAAGGGCCCCGCCGCCCTCGGCAAGGCGAGTGTACACCGGCCCCACGCCGGTAGCCGGGCGCTCCGGGGGTGGCTCCGCAAAACGCGAGAAAAGCGTCGCGGCCCTGCGCGCCGGCCTCTTTCGCCGGAAGTCGACAGGTGGGTTGGTACCCTGCCTCGCCGAACCATGAAGCGCACCTACCAGCCCAAGAAGCGCAAGCGCGCGCGCACCCACGGCTTCCGCGCGCGCATGAGCACCCGCGCCGGCCGCACCCTCCTGCAGCGCCGCCGGCGCAAGGGCCGCAAGCGGCTCACCCCGTAGCCGATGGCTGACCGTGCGCGCCGAAAGCGCCGCCGGCTGTCCCGCAGCGGCGAGTTCGAGCGCGTGTACCGCGAGGGCCGCTCACATGCGAGCCGGCACCTCGTCGTGTACGCCTTCCCGCGCGCGCCGGATGACGACACGGAGCCCCGCCTGGGCGTGTCGGTGGGGCGCAAGCTCGGCGGCGCCGTCGAGCGCACCCGCATGAAGCGCCTGCTCAGGGAGGCTTTCTGGTCGAACTCGGAGGGCCTTCGCGAGGGGCACGACTTCGTGATCGTGGCTCGGCCCGCTGCGGGCGAGCTGGCTCGCGACGGCGGCGAGCAGGCCATCGAGGAGGCCCTGCGCACGGTGCTGTCCGAGGCCGGCCTGGCGAGCGGGGGCGGCCGGTCGGAGTGAACGCCCGCACGATCGCCAGCGCGCCGGTCCGCTTCTACCAGCGCGCCATCTCGCCCGGGTTGCCCGCGCGCTGCAAGTACCATCCGACCTGCTCCGAGTACGCCGTCCGGGCGCTGCGCCGCTACGGTGTCCTGCGGGGCGTTGTGCTGGCCGCCTGGCGGGTGCTGCGCTGCAACCCCTGGAGCCACGGCGGCGTCGATTTCGTCGACGACCAGAAGCTGTTCCGACCACGCCCGCGCCCCCAGCGCTGACCCATGTACATCGCCAACGTCCTACAGCCCCTCGTCGACGCCTGCCAGTGGATCCTGAAGTTCTGGCACGACCTGATCGGCGACTTCGGCGGCAGCTGGGGCGTGGCGATCATCCTGCTGACCTTCACGGTCAGGATCGTGATCCTGCCGCTCACGTTCAAGGGCGTGAAGTCGATGCAGCGGCTCCAGACGCTGCAGCCCGAGATCAAGAAGATCCAGGCGCGCTACAAGGGCGACAAGCAGCGCATGAACCAGGAGGTCATGGCCTTCTACCAGCGCGAGAAGGTCAACCCGCTCGGCTCCTGCCTCCCGCTGCTGCTCCAGATCCCGTTCTTCATCTCGCTCTTCTATCTGCTGCGCTCGGACCTGTTCCAGCGCGATATCGCGAGCAACCCGGGGTTTCTGGCGATCGACAACCTTGCCGAGAAGGTCACCGAGCCGGTCCTGCTCGGGGTCCTGATCGTCCTCTACGTGGGGACGCAGCTCGCGGCCAGCGCCGTCACGGCGATCAGCGCGGACCCGATGCAGCGGCGGATCATGTTCGCGCTGCCCTTCGTGTTCGTGATCTTCATCTACAGCTTCGAGGCGGGCCTGATCGTCTACTGGATCACCACGAACGTCTGGACCATCGGGCAGCAGCTGCTGGTGAAGAAGCTCTATCCGAAGCCCGAGCCGCGCGACCCGAGCGACGCGGTGCCGGAGCAGAAGCCGGCGCGCGGGAAGCCGGCCACCGCCATGGCTGCGGCCGGGGACGGCGACGGCGCGGGGAAGGCCAAGCCGCAGGCCTTGCGCAGCGGCAACGGCGGGCCCGCGAAGGCCCCGCCCGGCTCTCCGCGCAAGAAGAAGAAGCGCTCGGGGCGCCGGCGCTGAGGCGCAGATGGCCATGTCCGTGAGCGAGGAGCCGAGGCCCGAGGAGCTTGTCGTCGAGGCGGAGGGCGACAGCCTCGGCGAGGCGAAGTGGGCCGCCATGAAGGCGCTCGAGGCCCGCTTCCCGGGCCTCACCGCAGACTGCGTGCGCTTCGACGTGGCCGATGACCCCGGCCCCGAGCAACCGGCCCGGGTGCGCGCCGAGGTCGACGTGGACGCCTGGCGTGCCGTGGCGGAGACGATCCCGGAGGAGCCGGCCGAGCGCGTGCGCGCGATCGTCGGCCGCGTGGTCCACGCGCTGGGCCTCCGCGCGACGGTGGACATCGACGAGAGCGACGAGGAGATCCGCGCCACGGTGAACGGCGACGAGCTCGGGCTCCTGATCGGAAAGCACGGCTCCACGATCGACGCCATTCAGCACCTGGCGTTCCGCGCCGCCTTCCGCGGGGCCGAGTTGCGCAAGCAGGTGACCGTGGACGCCGCCGGCTACCGCGAGCGCCGCGAGGCGGCGCTGCACCGCATGGCGGACCGCGCCACCGCCGAGGCGCTCCGCTACGACCGGCCGGTCGAGCTGGAGCCGATGCGCGCCATCGAGCGCAAGAT
>DASQER010000069.1:0-2256 GCA_035633575.1 Thermoleophilaceae bacterium | reverse complement strand
TGGCCGAGGACTGGATGAAGTGGGTGCAGACGGTCTTGTAGGCGTCGAGCGACGGGCGGCGCTCGATCAGCGCCACGCGCGCGCCGCGCTGCGCGTACAGCCGCGCCGCGGTGCAGCCGGCGATGCTCGCCCCCACGACCGCGACGTCGTAGGAGCGCGAGCTCATCGCCGGGTGAAGCGGGCCTGGGTGCGCTGGAGCAGGACGCCGACGCGCTCCCCCGGGCTCCCGGGCGGCGGCATGGCTCCGATCTGGCGCGCCAGGACGGCCATGTCGTAGTACGCGCGGAAGCGCTCGATGCGCCCGTCGGCGAAGTCCCAGACGTCGATGCCGTCCACGTCGATCCGCTTCCCGGTCGCGGCGAAGCCGGGCGGGTCGATCGGCCCACGGTGCGTGCCCTCCATCCGCCAGGCCCAGGTCATCGAGGGCGCGTGCGGGTCGAGCCACATCGGTCCGGGCGTGAAGCGCAGGTCGGGGAAGGCGACCCACGAGCGGCGCATGAAGTCCTTGACCTCCTCGACGCCGCGGGCGGGCTCGGGGAGGGCCGGATCGAGCCACACGACATCCGATGTGACGAGCGGCTCCATCCTCTCGGCGTCGTACGAGTTCCAGGCTTCGGCGTAGCGCTCCGCGAACTCGCGCGCGAACTGCTCATCCAACATGGCGCGAAGCTATCGCGAGGCGGGCTCGAGCCGCAAGGGCGCGCCGAGCTCGTGCAGGACCGCGGGTATCTCGACGCTGCCGTCCTCGCGCTGGTGGTTCTCCACTATCGCGATGATCGTCCGGCCGGCCGCCACGGCCGTGCCGTTCAGCGTGTGGACGTGCCGCACCGCCTCGCCCTCGGCGGGGCGGTAGCGGATGTCCAGGCGCCGCGCCTGGAAGTCGGTGGTGTTCGAGCACGACGTGAGCTCGCGGAAGCGCTCCTGCCCCGGGAGCCAGGCCTCGAGGTCGTACTTCTTCGCGGCGGACGAGCCCAGGTCCGTCACGGCGATGTTCACGACGCGGTAGGGGATCCCGAGCGCCTGCAGGATCTCCTCCTCGATCGAGAGCAGCCGCTCGTGCTCCGCCTGTGACTGCTCGGGCTCGACGAACGAGAACATCTCGACCTTGTCGAACTGGTGCACCCGGAAGAGGCCCTGCGTGTCCTTGCCGGCCGCGCCCGCCTCGCGCCGGAAGCAGGGCGAGAAGCCGGCGTAGCGGCGCGGCAGCTCGCCGGCGGCCAGGATCTCCTCGGCGTGGAGTGACGCGAGCGGGACCTCCGAGGTGCCGACCAGGTAGAGCTCGTCCTCCGGCACGCGGTAGATCTGCTGCTCGGTGTCGGGCAGTTGGCCGGTGCCGAACAGCGCCTGCTCGCGCACGAGCACGGGTGGGATCACCGGCGTGAAGCCCTTCTCCTCGAGCAGGGTCAGGGCCCACTGCACCAGCGACAGCTCGAGCCGCACGAGCGGGCCCTTCAGGTACGCGAAGCGCGAGCCGGACACGCGGGCCGCGGACTCCATGTCGAGGCTGTCGCCCAGCAGCTCCACGTGGTTGCGGCCGGTCTTGCCGGCCTCGCCCACCTCGCGGATCACCTCGTCCTCCTGAGCGGCCGTCGGGTCCGGCAGGTTGGGGAGCGAGACCAGGACGGTGGTGCGGCGCTCCTCGATCCGCCGCAGCTCCTCCTCCAGCTCCTTCTCGCGCGCGGACACTCCCTTCACCTCGGCGATCGCCTCGGAGGCGTCCTCGCTCGTCCGCTGCAGCTCGCCGATCCGCTTGCTCGCCTGGTTCTTGCGCGCGCGCAGGTCCTCGAGCTCCGGCAGCAGCGCCCGGCGGCGCTCGTCGAGCTCGAGCGCCTCGTCGAGCACGGCCGGGTCGAGCCCGCGGCGTGCCAGCGCGTCGCGCGCCGGCTGGGGGTCCTCGCGGATCTGCCTGAGGTCGAGCATCGCCGGTCAGCCCGCCCGCGGGCTACCTCTACCCGCCGTTCCTGCCCGAGTACTTGTCGAGGAAGGTGGCCACCGCCTCGGCGTCGTCGCCGACGACGACGTTGGCCGGCATGATCCCGCCGGAGAAGCCGCCGTTGCGAATCGCGAAAAGCGCGTCCTCACGATCCACGTTGCGCACGTCGAAGTTCGGCCCGTTGGTCCGCTCGCCGCCCTGGAGCTGGTCGAGCGGCTTCGAGCCGTACGCGTTGGCGGCCTCGAACGTGTGGCAGCCGGAGCAGCGCTCGTAGAACAGCACGGCTCCGCGGTGGGCGGTCCGGTCCTTCTCCGGCACCTTGA
>DASQER010000068.1:0-18667 GCA_035633575.1 Thermoleophilaceae bacterium | reverse complement strand
GCCGGGCGCCTGGTCGAGGAGACTGCTCCACTCGCGGAGGCCGGAAAGCTCGGTGTGTACCTGCTCCAGCTAACGCCGGGCTTCTCGCCCAGGCGTCACGAGCTCGAAGAGCTTGATGGGCTGGTCGAGATCCTGGGGCCGCACGGGCTGGCCGTGGAGCTGCGCAACCGCAACTGGGTGGACGACGTTCTGCGAGAGCGCACCCTCGATTGGTTCGCGGACCGGGGCGTCACTTTCGTTGGCGTGGACGCTCCGCGAGCCGACAACTTTCAGATCATGCCGCCGCTTGATGCCGTCACGAACCCGTCCACCTCGTATCTCCGTGCCCACGGCCGCAACACCGAGGGCTACCTGACCGGGAAGTCGGTCGCGGAGCGCTTCGCCTGGGCCTACACGGACGGGGAGCTCGAGGAGATCGCCGAGCGGGCGCAGAGCATGGCCGACCAGGCGGGGGAGGTGCACGTGGCGTTCAACAACAACCGCGGAGACGACGCGCCGACCGCGGCGCAGCGCTTCCGCGCCCTCCTGGGCCAGGCACCTCCGGAGGAAGAGCCCCCGCCCGGGGACGGGCAGCTGACCCTCTAGGCCCGCCGGAGCTCGAACCAGACCCGGTTGGAGGGCCCGTCGTCGTCGTGGGAGACGCCCCAGCTGTCGGCCAGGCGCTGGACCAGCAAGAGGCCCCAGCCGGTGTCCAGGTCGCCGGCCCGTTCGGCCGTGTCGGCGTCGAAGCCCGGCCCGTCGTCCGACACCTCGGCCAGCACGGCGGACTTGCCGATCGCGACACGCAGCACCAGCGAGTCGGCGGTGGTGTGGCGGACGCTGTTCGTGACCAGCTCGGTCACGAGCAGCCGCAGGGTCTCCATCACCTGCGGGTCGAGGTCCGCATGCAGCTTGGAGACGGCGCGGCGCGCCTGCAGCGCCGCCTCGGGTCCGCTGTCGAGTCGCATCCGGAGCCCTTCCCGGCCCGGCCGCTCGGTGCCGCGGGAACGAGTCCCGGTACGGGTGTCGGTGGCCATTGCTTCCCGATCTACCCGGGCCATGGCGAGCCCCAACGTGTAAAAGGCAAGTTCCGGCAGACGGGGGAGCTAGCTCGCTACACGGAGCACGAGCAGGTCCACGGCCGCCACCACGACCAGCGCACCAAGAGCCAGCAGGAACGTGCGCCGTTCGCGGGCAGAGTCACCCGTATTCAGTTGCGAGCCCAACTTGGGCGAGAATACTTCGCTAGAAACCTCCATGTGCCGGTTCACGACGCCGATCCGCAGGGGGTTCTCCGCATCCGGGCGGCCAACCCGTCGCCCCTCACGCTCGACGGCACGAACACCTACGTGGTGGGCCGCTGGGTCGTCGATCCCGGCCCGGCGGACGCCGCGCACCTGGCCGCGGTGCGCGCGGCCGCCGTGGACGGCATCGAGGGCGTCGTCCTCACGCACTCGCACGCGGACCACGCGGAGGGCGCGGAGCTTCTCGACGCGCCGGTCACGCTTCCGGCCGACGGGGACGAGGTCGGGCCCTTCCGCGCGATCGGCACGCCAGGCCACTCCGCGGACAGCGTCTGCCTGGTCCTCGGGCGGGCGTGCTTCACGGGCGACACCGTGCTCGGCTCCGGCAGTGTCTTCATCGCGCCCGGGGAGGGCTCCCTGTCCGCCTACCTCGCCTCGCTGCGCCGGCTGCGCGAGCTCGGCCTCGAGGTGCTCTGCCCCGGACACGGGCCCTACGTCTGGGATCCCGCGGCCAAGCTCGACGAGTACCTCGCCCACCGCCTCGAGCGCGAGCGCCGCCTGCTCGAGGCCCTCGACGCGGGCCTGCGCACGCGCGACGAGCTGCTCGACGCGGCCTGGTCGGACGCGCCGGCGCACCTGCGCACGGCCGCCGCGCTCACGCTGGCAGCCCACCTCGAGAAGCTGGCCGAGGAGGGCCGGCTTCCGGACGACGTCTCCTAGCGGTCACACAGAAGTTCCCTGCCCGTAACGCCCGCGCCCCCGAAGGGCGAGGCCATCCGAGCTTACCCGGGCATGACCGACCAATCTGCGTTTGAGCCCGTAATAGGGGCTCAAAATCGGATCCGTTCGATCGATGTCCTGATCGGCGGGATCGCGGAGCGGCAGCACGGGGTCGTGGCGCGGGCGCAGCTCCTGGACCTGGGACTCGGCCGACGAGCGATCGGACATCGTGTCGAGACGGGGCGGCTGCGGTACGTGCACCGGGGCGTGTACACGGTGGGGCACCGGTTGCTGACCCGCGAAGGCAAGTGGATGGCCGCGGTGCTGGCCGGCGGCCCAGGCGCGGTGCTCAGCCACCGCTCGGCCGCCACCCTCTGGGGGCTCCGCCGCAGCAGCGGGGTGGAGATCACGACTCCTAAGTGCCGTCGTTCGACGCGAAGCATCGACCACCATACGAGCGAGATCCGTGAAGACGAACGCACGACGCACCGAGGAATACCGCCACAACCGTGCCCCGCACACTGCTCGACCTCAGTGCGGTAGTTCGACCCGACGAGCTCCGCAGCGCATTCCGGCAGGCCGAGCAGCTCCGGCTCACAGACCCGCTCTCGCTCCATGACCTGGTCGCCCGGCACGGAATAAGACCCGGCATCGCCGCCGTCAAGGCCCTCCTCGAGGAGGCCCGGCTCGGCCTCAACGTCATTCGCAGCGAGCTCGAGGAGCGCTTCCAGGCGTTCCTCATCGACGCCGGTCTCCCGCTTCCGAAGACGAACGTGCTGATCGAGGGCTTCGAGGTCGACTGCGTCTGGCCCGAGCAGCGCCTGATAGTCGAGCTCGACGGCCACGCCGCCCACGCCCCGACTCACGCGTTCGAGGGCGACCGCGCTCGCGACCGCGCCCTCGAGGCCGCCGCCTGGCGCGTGATCCGCATCACCTGGCGCCAGCTGCACGAGGAAGCGCAGCTCGTCGAGGCGGACCTGCGGCGACTCTTGTCTCAGCCCGCGTCCTGGACCACGTAGTCGCGGCGGCTCGGTGGCCATGCGATCAACCGGCACAGCGCGATGGCGTCACCCGGCATGGCCACGGGCGCGAGACCAACGCGGCTATAACCTTCCGAGCCGCATGATCGGCACCAACCAGTTCAAGAACGGCGCCCACATCGAGGTGGACGGGACGATCTTCCGCATCGTCGAGTTCCAGCACGTGAAGCCCGGCAAGGGCGGGGCGTTCGTCCGCACCAAGCTCAAGCGGGTGGACGACGGCGCCGCGATCGACAGGACGTTCCGGGCGGGCGAGAAGTTCCGGCCGGTGCGGACCGAGTCGCGCAAGATGACCTTCCTCTACTCGGACGGCGCGGAGGCGCACTTCATGGACGTGCAGAGCTACGAGCAGCTGGCGGTCCCGGAGGAGCACGTGGCCGAGTCGCTCAAGTGGGTCGTGCCGAACGAGGAGGTGGACATGCTCTACGTCGACGACTCGCCCACCGACGTCCAGGTGCCGAGCGCCGTCGAGCTCGGCGTGGCCGAGACCGAGCCGGGGCTCCGGGGCGACACCGCGAGCGGCGGCGGCGACAAGCCCGCCACGCTCGAGTCAGGCGTGGTGGTGCGCGTGCCGCTGTTCGTGAACGTCGGCGACCGGATCCGGGTGGACACCCGCTCGGGCGAGTACGTCTCGCGCGCGTGAGCCGGCTGTGTCCAAGCGCACTGACCAGCGACGGGCCGCCGTGGTCGCCCTCTATCAGGCTGACGTGACGGGCCGGCCGGCACCCGACCTCGTGGAGCGCGGCGCCACGCCGTTCACGCGCGAGCTGGTCGAGGGGGTCGAGAAGGAGCGCGGAGCGCTCGACGAGTCGATCGCGCGCCACGCCACGGGCTGGTCGCTCGACCGCATCGCCCCGCTGGAGCGCAACATCCTGCGCGTGGCGGTGCACGAGATGCGCAGCCGTCCCGACGTGCCGACCGAGGTCGCGATCGACGAGGCGGTCGAGGCCGCCAAGGAGCTCTGCTCGGCGGACGCGCCGGGCTTCGTGAACGGGATCCTCGGAGCGGTGCAGCGCCAGGAGGCGCACCAGCAGTGAGCGAGCCCCGGTCGTTGACCGAGCTGGCCGAGGAGCTCGAGGCCGTGGCCGACAAGCTGCGGGCCGAGGCCGTGGACGCCGACGAGGCGGCCGACCTCGTGGAGCGCTGCGCCGAGATCGCCGCCCGGCTGGGCGCGGAGGTCGACTCGCGGGCGCGCGGGGCCGGAGAGTCGGAGGGCCAGGAGCGCCTTCTTTGAACGCGATCGAGGCGGCTGCCTACCCGGTCGAGCTCCAGGAGAAGGTCCACGCCTACCTGGAGCAGCTCCGCTTCGCCGCCGAGCCGGGAACCGCGCGCCTCGAGGAGGCGATGCGCCACTCGCTCCTCGCCGGCGGCAAGCGCATCCGCCCGGTCCTGGCACTGGCGACCGCCGAGGCGCTCGGCCGCCCCCCCGACGAGGTGCTCCCGCTCGCCGCGGCGATCGAGATGATCCACACCTACTCGCTCATCCACGACGACCTCCCGGCGATGGACGACGACGAGCTCCGGCGCGGCAAGCCCACCTGCCACGTGGCCTTCGGCGAGGACGTGGCGATCCTCGCCGGCGACGGCCTCTTCGCCGAGGCGCTGCGGCTGGCCCTCGTCGAGCAGCGCGGCGAACCGGCCAACGTGCTCGCCGCGGTTCGCGAGCTCGTGACCGCCGCCGGGACCCATGGCATGGTCGGCGGCCAGTTCCTCGACGTGGCGGGCGGACAGGCATCCGACCTCCGTCGCCTGCACGAGCTCAAGACGGGCGCGCTCATCGCCGCGTCCGTCGGCTCCATCCTGGCGCTCGAGGGCCTCGACGGACCTGCCACAATCCCGTTCCGGCGCTTCGCGGCAGAGCTCGGCGTGGTGTTCCAGATCGTCGACGACATCCTCGACGTGACGGGGGACGAGGCCGAGCTCGGGAAGCCGCGGGGCTCCGACGAGCGCCATGGAAAGGCGACCTACGTGAGTGTGTTCGGCCTCGACCGGGCACGGGAGCTGGCGAAGGAGTCACACGCCTCCGCCAGGGCCGCGCTCGGGGAGGCCGGCGGCGCCACCGGACGGCTGAGCCAGATAGCGGACTACATCCTCACGCGCACCACATGACCAAGCTCCTCGACAACATCGACGGCCCGGCCGACCTCAAGGGCCTCGACGACGACCAGCTCACTCAGGTCGCGCAGGAGGTGCGCGAGCTGATCATCGACACGATCGGCGAGATCGGCGGCCACTTCGGCGCCAACCTCGGCGCCTGCGAGATCGCCGTCGCGATCCACTCGCTGCTCGACTCACCGCGCGACAAGGTGCTCTGGGACGTGGGCCACCAGGCCTACCCGCACAAGGTGCTCACCGGCCGCCGCGACGAGCTGCACACGATCCGCAAGTACGGCGGCCTGGCTCCCTTCTGCGCGATGCACGAGTCGGAGCACGACATCATGGGCGCCGGCCACGCATCGACCTCCGTGTCCTACGCGGTCGGCATCAAGGAGGCCATGCGGCGAGGCGTGGCGCCCGACGGCAGGGTCGTCGCCGTGATCGGCGACGGCGCTCTCACCGGCGGAGTCTCCTTCGAGGCGCTCCTCAACGCCGGCGGCATGGACATGCCGATGGTGATCGTGGTGAACGACAACGGCATGTCGATCGCCCCGAACGTCGGCGCGCTGTCGCGGCTCTTCAACCGCATGCGCCTCAATCCCAAGCTCTACCACGCGCGCGAGGATGCCGAGGAGACGCTCACGAAGCTGCCGGCCGGCATCGGCAGCAAGATCGAGCGCCTCGGGCCGATCCTGAAGGAGTCGCTGAAGGCCTACTGGGCGCCGGGCCTCTTCTTCGAGGAGCTCGACCTCGCGTACGTCGGCGTGATCGACGGCCACGACGTGAAGGCCCTGCGCCAGGCGATCGGCGAGGCGCTCGAGGCCGACCGGCCCGTCGTCGTGCACTGCAAGACGGTCAAGGGCAAGGGCTTCGTGCCCGCCGAGGAGGGCGGGCTCGAGGGCATGGAGCAGTGGCACGCCGCCAAGCCCGGCTCGATCGTGAACGGCAGCGCGGCGCCGAAGCAGAAGCCGAGCCCCACGGCCAAGGCCAAGCCGCCGGCGCCGCCTCAGTACACGACAGTCTTCGGCGAGGCGCTCGTGGAGGAGTGCCGCCGCGACGAGCGCGTGATGGGCATCACCGCCGCGATGAACTCCGGCACCGGGCTCAACATCCTCCAGAAGGCGCTGCCCGAGCGCTACTACGACGTCGGCATCGCCGAGCAGCACGCCGTGCTGTTCGCCGCCGGCCTGGCGCTCGAGGGCGCGAAGCCGGTGGCCGCCATCTACTCGACCTTCCTCCAGCGCGGCTACGACCAGATCGTCCACGACGTCTGCCTCCAGAAGCTGAACGTCGTCTTCGCGATGGACCGCGCCGGCCTCGTGGGCGACGACGGCCCGACCCACCACGGCGCCTTCGACATCTCCTACCTGCGCTGCCTGCCGCACATGGTGCAGATGGCACCGCGTGACGAGGCCGTGCTCGTGAACATGCTGCACACCGCGCTCCGGTACGACGACGGCCCGGTCGCTCTGCGCTACCCGCGCGGCGAGGCGGAGGGCGTGCCGCTGCCGGTGCGTCCCGAGCCGATCCAGATCGGCCAGGGCGAGCTCTTGCGCGAGGGCGAGCGCGTGGCGCTGCTCGGGTACGGCTACGGGGTGAGCGTCGCGCTGGGCGCCGCCGACAGGCTCGCCGAGGAGCACGGCGTGGAGGCCACGGTCGCGGACGCCCGCTTCGCCAAGCCGCTCGACGCCGAGCTGCTGGAGCGCCTCGCCGCTGAGCACGACCTGCTGGTGACCGTCGAGGAGAACGTGCTGGCCGGCGGCTTCGGCTCAGGCGTGCTCGAGCAGCTCGCCGACCGCGACCTGCTGGGCGGCACCCGCGTCATGCGCTTCGGCCTGCCCGACCGCTACGTGACCCACGGCAAGCCCGCGCTGCTGCGCGAGGAGGTCGGGCTCACGCCCGAGGCCGTGGCCGAGCGCGTGGCGCAGGCCGTGCTCGAGCCGTCGTTGGCGTAGGGCGCAGCGATGGCATTGACTACCAGCGAGCGAGGCTCGTGTCCGCCTCGAGCCGCAGCGCCAGCGCGGTGATCAGGCGGATCGTGGCCTCCACGTCGGCGAGCTCGACCAGCTCGACCGGCGAGTGCATGTAGCGGAGGGGGATCGACACGACCGCGGTCGGGACGCCGGTGCGGCTCATGTGGACCACGTCGGCGTCCGTGTAGGTGGAGCCGCCGGCCGCCTCGGTCGAGCACTCAATGCCCTCAGCGGCGGCCACCTCGTCGAGCAGGTCGTTCAGCGGCCGGCTCACAACGGCGCCGCGCGTGATCACGGGCCCGCTGCCGAGCCCGTGCTCGCCGAGCTCACCGGGCTCGACCCCCGGGGCGTCCGTCGCGTGGGCCACGTCGACGACCACGGCGAGATCGGGCTCGAGCCCGTAGGCCATCACCCGCGCGCCGTGCGCGCCGACCTCCTCCTGCACGGCCGCGACGCCGGCGACCGGACCCGCTCCGCCGCCCGCCTCGTGCACGCGGCGGGCCACCTCGAGCGCCACGTACGAGCCGAGGCGGTTGTCGTGGGAACGCGCGGCCAGGCGTCCGTTCGGCAGCTCGAGCGGCTCGGCGGCGATCACGACCTGGTCGCCCGGGGAAGCCAGGGAGCGCGCCTCGTCGCCGTCCTTCGCGCCGATGTCCACGTGCAGGTCCTTCAGGCGCATGGCCTTCTTGCGCTCCTCGGCGTCGAGGATGTGGATCGGCTTGCGGCCGACCACGCCGGGCAGCGTGCCGTCGCGCGTGAGGACCTCCACGCGCTGGCCGACCAGCACCTGCGGGTCCCACCCGCCCGAGTTCACCACGTGCAGGAAGCCCTTCTCGCCGATGTGGCTCACGAGCAGGGCGATCTCGTCGATGTGCCCGACCACCGCCATGAGCGGGTGCTCGCCGCGTCCCGCCACGCGCGCCACCGTGGTGCCGAGCGCGTCCGTGGTCACCTCTTCGGCGAACGCCTCCGCCGCCTCGCGCCATACGCGCGCGGGCTCGCGCTCGTGCCCGGGCGGGCCGGGGGCGGTGAGCAGCCGCAGCAGGAGTTCGGGTGCCGCCATGCCGGCAGAGGCTAGCGCCGCTCGACGGTCGCCTCGATCGACATCGAGCTGTTCAGCGAGTTTGCGATGAAGCAGTGCTCGTGTGCCGTCTGCACCAGCTTGCGCACGCGCTCCTCGCTCGCGTCGCCCGACACCGTGATCCGCGGCCGCAGGGTGATCTCGGTCACCCGCACGGGCTCCTCGTCCTCCGGCATGAGCCCGCTGGCCTCGTCCTCGTATCCGACGACGTCGATGCGCGCCTTGGAGGCCAGGTGGAGGAACCAGAGCATCTGGCAGGACGAGGCCGACATGACGAGCAGCTGCTCGGGGTTGAGGATGCTCGGGTCGCCGTTCGACTCCCCGGTGGTGATGCGGATCTCCTGCTCGGCGGGCGGGGCTTTGGCCGTGTGGGCGCGGTCGTAGCGATCCCAGCCGAGGCCGGTCGAGCCGCTCCAGCTCAGGCGAGTCTCGTAGCGGGCCATCGACCCAGCATAAGAAACGGCCCCGCTGGGAGAGGTCGGTCACAGATACTCTCCGCGCGTGGCCAAGCGGCGGCTCGACACCCTGCTCGCCGAGCGCGGCCTGTTCGGGTCGCGCTCGCGTGCCGCCGCTGCGGTGATCGCGGGCGACGTTCGGGTGGGCGGGCGTCCGGCGAGCAAGCCGGGCCAGCTGGTGGTCGACGACGCCGAGCTGGCGGTGGCCGAGGCGCCCCCGTTCGTGTCGCGTGGCGGCATCAAGCTCGCCAATGCCCTCGATGCCTTCGGGATCGACCCGAGCGGCCGTCGTGCCCTCGACGTGGGGGCCTCCACCGGCGGCTTCACCGACTGCCTGCTCCAGCGCGGCGCGCGGTCGGTGATCGCCCTCGACGTGGCCTACGGCGAGCTCCACTGGGGGCTGCGCAACGATCCGCGCGTGACCGTGATCGAGCGTCGCAACGCCCGCTCGCTGGAGCCGGGCGAGCTGCCCTACGCGCCCGACCTGATCGTGGCCGACGTCTCGTTCATCTCGCTCACCAAGGTGCTCCCGGCGGTGTTGGCGGCCGCCGCGCCGCACTTCGACCTGCTGGCGATGGTCAAGCCGCAGTTCGAGGTCGGGCGCGAGCGGGTCGGCAAGGGCGGCGTGGTGCGCTCACCGGACGACCGCCGCTCCGCGCTGGTCGCGGTGGGCGAGCACGCGCGCTCGGAGCTCGGCGCGTCGGTGCTCGGCTACGCCCCCTCCGGCCTGCCCGGCCCGGCCGGGAACATGGAGACCTTCGTCTGGATCGCCGAGGCGGGCCGCGGGGGCGCGCTGCAGGACCTCGAGGCCGCCGCGCGAAGGGCGGAGCCGTGAGCCGCCGCCCGCGCAGCATCACCGTCTTCACCCACGCTCGCCCCGAGCACACGCGCGAGGCGCTGCGACGCGTGATCGAGCTGGCGCGCGAGGCGGAGGTGGAGGTGCGGCTGCCGCAGGGCGAGATGGAGAAGCACGGCATCGAGGCTCACGACGGGGTGGCGCTTGGCGCCGACCCGGCGGGCGACACCGACCTCGCGCTGGTGCTGGGCGGCGACGGGACCATCCTCTCGACGCTGCGCCTGTTCGCCGGCCGGCAGGTGCCGGTGTTCGCAGTCAACTTCGGCACGATCGGCTTCCTCGCCACGGTCGAGCCCTCCGAGCTCGAGGAGGGCATGCGCCTGGCGCTGGCCGGCGAGTTCGACGTGTTGGAGCTCCCCGGCCTGGTCGCGACCACCTCAGACGGCGATGAGCTCGCCATGAACGACGTCTCCTTCCACCGCCGCCACACCGGCCGCGTGGCGGAGCTGGCGTACTCGGTCCAGGGGGAGGCGCTCGGCGAGGTGCGCTGCGACGGCCTGGTGGTGGCCACGCCCGCCGGCTCGACGGGCTACAACCTCGCAAACGGCGGGCCCGTACTCGCCTGGGGAGTCGAGGGGTACGTCGTCTCCTTCATCGCCCCGCACACCCTCACGGCGCGGGCGCTCGTGGTCGCGCCGGGCGACGTGCTTGCGGTGACCAACCGCTCGCGCGAGGAGGACGTCGAGATGACGACCGACGGCCGCAGGGTGTGCGTGCTAGCGCGCGAGGAGACGATGAGCATCAGGTTCGAGCGAGGCCGGGCGCTGCTCGCCCAGACCCCGGGCGCGAGCTTCTACCACCGCCTGCGCGACAAGTTCGGCCGCTTGGCGTACTGATAGGGCCGCCGGCTTGTCAGCTGGCCGCGGTCATGGCGACCAGCGCTCGATCGGCGCCGCGACCGGAGTCCGCCCACTTGCGCGTCGGGGCCCGGGGCGGCCAGGCGCTGGTGAATTTCGCGGGCTCGACTGGGGGTGAGAACAGGTAGCCCTGGGCGAAGCGGCAGCCGGCTTCGAGCAGGAAGTGGCGTTGGGCCTCGGTTTCGACGCCTTCGGCGATCACCTCGAGGCCGAACCCCTGTGCGAGGTACATGATCGCGGTGACGAGCGTTCGTGCGGTGTCCACCTCCGGCAGGCCTTGAACGAAGGAGCGGTCGATCTTGAGGATGCTGAGGGGGAGCTCTCCGAGCCGCGCGAGCGATGAGTGACCGGTCCCGAAGTCATCGATGGCGAGCCGGATCCCGAGAGCGCGGAGTGCCTCCATCTCGTCGGTCTGCCCGCGCTGCGGGGTCATCATCGCCGACTCGGTCATCTCGAGTGTGATGCGCGAGGGCTCACCACCCGCAGCCTTGATCAACCGCCCGATCGCGGCTGCGCCGATCTGCTGGCAGGTGTCCGGCGGGACGTTGATCGAGATCGAGTGGTCGTAACCGGCGGCTCGCCAGGCCGCGGCTTGCCGACTCGCCTCGCTGATCACCCATTCGCTGATCGGTCGGATCAGGCCGGTGCGCTCGGCCAGGGGGATGAACTCGTCCGGGGCGATCAGGCCGCGGATCGGGTCGTTCCAGCGAACGAGCGCCTCGACGCCCCTCACGCCGCCGGACCTGAGCTCGACGATCGGCTGGTAGTGGAGCGTCAACTCGTCGGCTGTGATCGCCCGGCGCAGGCGCGCGGCCAGCTCGAGCTGTCCGTGGGCGTCTCGCGCGCCGGGTTGGTAGACGCTGGAGGCGTCGCGCCCGGCAGCCTTGGCCTGGTACATGGCGGCGTCGGCGTGCTGGAGCAGCGTCTGAGCGTCGGCGGCGTCAAACGGAAACAGGCTGATCCCGACGCTCGCGCGGATGTCGAGCTCGACGCCGCCGACCGAGAGCGGCTGCTGCAATGCGCGGCGGACCCGCGCTCCCGCGTCCTCGGCGGCTCGCGTCGCCTGGGGCCGGCTTCCGGGAAGGTCTGCCATCAGCACCAGGAACTCGTCGCCGCCGTCCCTTCCGACGATGTCGCCCGCTCGGCTGGCCCCGCGCAGGCGTTCGGCGATCGCGGCCAGCAGCTCGTCGCCGGCCTCGTGCCCGAAACCATCGTTCACGACCTTGAAGTCGTCGAGGTCGACGTAGAGGACGGCGAGGGATCGCCGGCCGCCCTGCGCGTGCGTGATCGCGTCGTGGAGCCGGCTTCGGAACTGGTCGCGGTTGGGAAGGCCGGTCAGCGGATCGTGATTGGCGCGATGGGCGACCTCCTGCTCGGCGCGCTTGCGCTCGCTGATGTCGGAGATCAAGCCTTGGGTGAGTGCAGGGCGTCCGTCAACCTGAGGCAGGATGACCTGCTGGTCGACCACCCAGCGCACGACGCCGTCGGCCGACAGGACGCGATACTCGGCGCGAAACGGCTTCCGCGCCTCCTTCGCAGCGACGAACGCCTCGTGGGCGCGATCGCGATCGTCGGGATGAACGGTCCGGAGCCAGGCGTCGGGACTCGCCATCCACTCTTTCGGCGTGATCCCGAACAGTTCCACGATCTGCGGGCTGACGAACTTGGTCTCTCCGGTGTCGAGGTCGTCCAGGTAGGTGACCGCCGGTAGCCGCTCGATCAGCGACTGGTACTGGGCCACGGTCGACTCCAGCTCGCCGTGGAGCTTGGCGTTCTCGACCGCGCTCCCGGCCATGTCGCAGAGCAGCTGGCAGTAGGTGAGGTCGTCCTCGCTGAAGGCATCGCCCAGCCGCGCGATCTCCATCGTTCCGATCGACTCGCCACGCGACACCAACGGCAGGACCAGAGACGCGCTCAGCCCGTATTCGCGAAGCCAGCTCTGCTCGGCGGGGGCATCGCCGGCGCGATCGACATGGATGCTGATCGCCCGCCGGTCCGCGAGAACCTGCCGGGTGGCCGGGTAGTCGTCGAGCAGTGCGTAGATCTCTCCTGAACGCGTCGTCGAGCCGAGCTCGACGACCTCGATGTCGGTCAGCGTAATCAGGGCATCGCGCTCGCGATCCCACAGTGCGATCGCGGCGGTTGCCGCGCCGGTCGCGTCGATCGCGCAGGAGACCAGGTCCTCGGTGACCGTGAGCAGGTCCAGCCGGGACGTCATGCGCCGCGACAGTTCGATCAGGCACTGGAATCGGGGGTCAGTCATGAGACGCGCGCCCAAAAAGGGGCGGCTCTGTCTGTATCGGCACCCGGCGCCAGTTGGGTGAACCGGTCGCCGCTCCGTCGGGTCGCGCTGGTACACCTGACCGGTGCTGCTCGAGCTGCGGATAGAGAACCTGCTCCTGATCGAGAGGGCGGAGCTGCGGCCCGGGGCGGGACTCACGGCCATCACGGGGGAGACCGGCGCGGGGAAGACCGTGCTGGCCCACGCGCTCGATCTGCTGCTGGGCGGGAAGGCGCGCTCCGGCATCGTGCGGCCGGGCGCTTCCGAGGCGTACGTGGAGGGCGTGTTCGAGCTGCCCGCCGGGCTGCTCGGCGAGCCGGAGCTCGAGGACCTCCGCGAGCGCTTGGGCGAGGAGCTCGACGAAATCGTCCTGGCCCGGCGCGTCAGCGCCGAGGGCCGCACGCGGGCGTTCGTTCAGGGCCGCTCGGCCACGGCGGCCGACCTCCAGGCGCTGGGCGGGCGGCTTGTGGCCTTCTTCGGCCAGCACGAGCACCGGCGGCTGACCCTGGCCTCCGCGCAGCTCGACCTGCTGGACGGCTTCTGCGGGCGCGATCAGCTGGAGCTGCGTGCCGGCCTGGCCGCCGCGCACGGCCGCATGCGCGAGCTGGAGCGCGCGCTGCTCGACCTGCGCGAGCGCGCGGGCACGCGCGACCGCGACCTGGACCTGCTGGCCTTCGAGATCGAGGAGATCGAGGCGCTCGACCCGAGCGAGGAGGAGAAGCGCTCGCTGCTCGCCGAGCGCGGCCGCCTGCGCCAGCTGGACGGGCTGCTGGCGGCCGCGGGGGCCGGCGCGGAGGCGATCGCGCCGGGCGGTGAGGCGGGCGGCGGCGACGAGGGGCTCGGCGTGGCCGCCGTGCTCGCCCAGGCCGAGCGGCTCGCTGAGACGGTGGCGGGGGCCGATCCCGAGCTGGACGAGCTGGCCCGGCGGCTGGCCGCGCTGCGGCTGGAGGCGGAGGACCTGGGCGGCGAGCTGCGCCGCTACGCGGACTCCCTCGAGGCGGAGCCGGGACGCCTGGACGTGCTGGAGGAGCGGCTCGAGCTCTACGACCGCCTCGAGCGAAAGCACGGCGGCAGCGTGGCGGCGGTGCTCGCGCACGCCGAGCGCTGTCGCGGCGAGCGGGCGCGCCTCGAGCAGGCGGAGGTCGAGACCGAGCGCGCGGAGGCGGCGCTCGCGGAGGTCCGCGCCGAGCGCGACCGCCTCGCGAAGCTGCTCGGCAAGGCGCGCCGCGGGGCTGCGCCGCGGCTGGCCGCGCGCGTGCTCGAGGAGCTGTCCGTGCTCGCGATGGAGGGCGCCTCGTTCGAGGTCCTGCTCGAGCCGCGCGAGGAGGTCGGCCCGTCGGGCGCCGAGCGGGTGGAGCTGATGCTGGCGCCCAACCCCGGCGTGCCGGCCGCGCCGATCCGCGAGGCGGCCTCGGGCGGGGAGCTCTCGCGCGTGATGCTCGCCCTGATGACGGTGGCGGGCGCCGGGGAGTCGCGCACGCTCGTGTTCGACGAGGTGGACGCCGGCGTGGGCGGGCAGACCGCCCGGGCGGTCGGCGAGCGCCTGCGAGCGCTCGGAGACGGCCGCCAGGTGCTGTGCATCACCCACCTGCCCCAGGTCGCCGCGCTGGCGAGCGCGCACTACCGGATCGAGAAGTCGGCCGCGACCGACACGGCGCTGACGACGGTGGAGTCCCTGGAGGGCGACGGCGTGGTGGCGGAGCTGTGCCGGATGCTCGGCGCCGAGGTCTCCGACACCGCCGCGCGCAAGCACGCCGAGGAGCTGCTCGCAGCGGCCTGACGGCCGTCCGCCGCAGCGATGAGTACACTCGATTTCCCAGAGACTTGATGTCCCAGAGCCGCCCGGAAACCCGTTTCATCTTCGTCACCGGCGGCGTCGTCTCCGCACTCGGCAAGGGCATCGCCGCCGCCTCCCTGGGCCGGCTCCTGGTCGCGCGCGGGCTTTCCGTGACGATTCAGAAGTTCGACCCGTACATCAACGTCGACCCGGGGACGATGAGCCCGTTCCAGCACGGCGAGGTGTTCGTCACCGAGGACGGCGCGGAGACCGACCTCGACCTCGGGCACTACGAGCGCTTCACCGACGTCAATACGAGCCGGGCCTCGAACGCCACCGCGGGCGCGATCTACAACTCGGTGATCCGGCGCGAGCGCCGCGGCGACTACCTCGGCGGCACCGTCCAGGTGATCCCGCACATCACCGACGAGATCAAGAACCGCATCAAGCTCGTGGCCGAGTCCACGGACGTGGACATCGTGATCACGGAGATCGGCGGCACGGTCGGCGACATCGAGTCGCTCCCGTTCCTGGAGGCGCTGCGCCAGTTCCACTCGGAGGTCGGCCGCGACCGCTGCATGTTCATCCACCTCACCCTGGTGCCCTTCCTCGGCCACGCGGGCGAGCTGAAGACGAAGCCCACGCAGCACTCGGTGCAGGAGCTGCGCCGGATCGGCATCCAGCCCGACATGGTCATGTGCCGCTCAGAGGAGCAGCTCGGCAAGGAGATCCGCGAGAAGATCGCCCTGTTCGCGAACCTGCCCGTCAGCTCGGTGATCTCGGCGCGCGACGTGGACTCGATCTACAAGGTCCCGCTCGAGTTCGCCCACGAGGGCGTGGACGAGGCGGTGCTGAGGCACTTCGGCATCGAGCTGCCGCCGCCGGACCTGTCGGACTGGCAGGGCCTCGTGGATCGCGTCGCGTCCGCCACCACGCCGGTGCGGATCGCGCTGGTCGGCAAGTACAACCAGCTCGCGGACGCCTACCTGTCGGTGATCGAGGCGCTCAACCACGCCGGCTCCCACCACGGCGGGCGCGTGGAGGTCCACTGGGTGGACAGCGAGCGGCTGACCGACGGCGAGGTCGAGCGTGAGCTCGCCACCTGCGACGGGATCCTCGTCCCGGGCGGCTTCGGCGTGCGCGGCATCGAGGGGAAGATCCAGGCCGCGCGCTACGCCCGCGAGCAGAACGTCCCCTACCTCGGCATCTGCCTCGGCATGCAGATCGCGGTCGCCGAGTTCGCCCGCCACGTGGCGGGCATGGACGGTGCGAACTCCACCGAGTTCGACCCCGAGACGCCCTTTCCCGTGATCGACCTCCTGCCGGAGCAGAAGGAGGTGCGCGACATGGGCGGCACCATGCGCCTGGGCGCCGACCCCGTGAAGCTCCACGACGGCACGCGCGCCAGGGAGATCTACGGCGACGCCGTCATCTACGAGCGCCACCGCCACCGCTACGAGGTGAACAACCACCTGCGCAAGCGCCTGGAGCATGCCGGGCTCGTGTTCAGCGGCACCTCTCCGGACGACCGCCTCGTCGAGGTCATCGAGCTGCCCGACCACCCTTTCTTCGTCGCCTCCCAGTTCCACCCGGAGTTCAAGTCGCGCCCGCTGCGCCCGCAGCCGCTCTTCCGCGACTTCGTCGGAGCGGCCCTGGAGCGGGCCCGCGAACGCGGCGCCGAGCGCGCGCCCGAGGTCGAGCCCGAGATCCGCGCCGAGTCGCGGGCATAGCGCCGAGGCGGGTAGCTTTCGCGGCGTGATCCACGCCGCCTCCACGGAGGAGCGCGAGCGGCTGCTCGCCGACTTCGTCCGCTTCTGCGAGATCGAGAGCCCGTCGGGCCGCGAGCGGGCGATGGCGGACGCGCTCACGGAGGACCTGCGCGGCCTCGGGCTCGAGGTGGAGGAGGACGACAGCGGCCCCGAGACCGGCTCGGACGCCGGCAACCTGCTCGCCCGGATACCGGGTCCGGAGGGCGCGCCCACGGTGCTGCTCTGCGCCCACATGGACACCGTGCCGCTGGACGGGCCGGTGGAGGTGGTGAGCGAGAACGGTCTCCTCACGAACCGCCACGACGCGATCCTGGGCGCCGACAACAAGGCGGCCGTCGCCACGATCCTGGGGGCGGCGCGCCGGATCTTGCGCGACGCGGCCGGGGGGAGCGCCGGCTCGCCGCCTGTGGGCGTCGAGCTGCTGTTCACCACCTCCGAGGAGATGGCGCTCGGCGGGGCGAAGGCGTTCGATCGCACGCGGCTGCGGGCCGACTTCGGCTACGTGTTCGATCACGCCTCGCCGATCGGGGAGATCGTGCTCGCCTCGCCCACCTACTACTCGCTCGAGGCCCGCTTCAGGGGACAGGCGGCCCACGCGGGCATCCGGCCGGAGGCGGGGCACAACGCGATCGCGGCTGCGAGCCGGGCGATCGCGGCGATGCGGATCGGGCGCCTCGACGACGAGACCACCGCGAACGTGGGCCGCATCCAGGGTGGGACGAACGCCAACGTGGTCGCCGAGCGCTGCACGGTCGAGCTCGAGGCGCGCAGCCTCGACGAGGGCCGTGCGGGAGAGGTGGTGAGCGCGATGGTCGACGCGCTGGCCGAGGCGGCGAGCGACGCCGAGTGCGACGTGGAGACCTCGGTCGAGCGGCGCTTCCAGGGCTACCGGCTGCCGCGCACGGCGCCCGCGGTGCAGGTGGCCGCCGCCGCGCTCGCGGACCGCGGCATCGAGCCGGTCTACATCAACACCGGCGGCGGCAGCGACGCGAACGCGCTGATCCCGGCCGGCCTCCCCGTGGTGAACCTCGCGAACGGCACCGAGCGCAACCACCAGCCGGACGAGTCGGTGACCGTCGAGGCGCTCGACACGATGCTGGACGTGACGCTCGCGATCGTGGCCCGGGCGGGGCGCTGATGGAGCGCATCGGCGGCGAGGTCGTCTGGGAGGGGAAGATCGGCACGGTCCGCGTGGACCGCTTCCGCTACGACGACGGCGAGGAGGCCGAGCGCGAGATCGTGGAGCACCCGGGCGCGGCCGGCGTCGTGGCCCACGACGGGGAGACGCTCTACCTGGTGCGCCAGCCGCGCGAGGCCGTGAACGAGCCGGCCCTGCTCGAGCTGCCGGCCGGCAAGCTTGATGAGGAGGGGGAGAGCCCGCTCGACACGGCGAAGCGCGAGCTCGCGGAGGAGATCGGGAAGGCCGCCCGCACCTGGCAGCACCTGACGAGCTTCTACACCTCACCCGGGTTCACCGACGAGGAGTGCCACCTCTTCATGGCCACGAGCCTCTACGACGAGCCGGCCGAGGCCGACGAGAACGAGCGCATCGAGGTGGTCGAGGTGCCGCTCTCGGAGCTCGACCGGGTGATCCGCGACTGCCGCGACTCGAAGACGCTGGTCGGCCTGCTGTGGCTGCGCGCGTCCCTGAACCGCTGACGCTCACGTTGCACCGCCAAGGGATGCCGGCGATCTGGCCGAACCCCGCAGGCAATGGCAACGATCGAGAAGCCTGTCGTCGAGCGCCGATTCGAGCACCTGGTGCTCGACTTCCTCGCCTACCTCGAGTTCGAGCGCGGGCTGTCGCGCAACACGCTCGAGGCCTACCGCACCGACCTGCTGCAGTACGGGCGCTTCCTCGAGGAGCGCGAGCGCTCAGCGCTCGACGCCGCCCCGGCTGACGTCTCAGACTTCCTCCAGCGGCTCGCCACGGGCAACGAGGGCCGCCCGCCCGCGTCGCCGGCCACGATCCACCGCAAGAGCGCCTGCCTGCGCTCCTTCTACCGCCACCTGCGCCGCGACGGCCTGCTGGACTCGGACCCGACCGCCACGCTGAGCGCGCCGCGGCGCACGCGCAAGCTGCCGCAGGTGCTCACCCGCGGCGAGGTCGAGAAGCTGCTCTCACAGCCGCGCGGCACCGAGCCGGCGGTGCTGCGCGACCGCGCCCTGCTCGAGCTGATGTATGCCTGCGGGCTGCGGGCGTCCGAGGCCATCGGCCTGGAGCTGATGGACGTGGACACCGAGGAGGGCGTGCTGCGGGCACGCGGCAAGGGCTCCAAGGAGCGCATCGTGCCGATCGGCCAGGCGGCGCTGGGCGCGCTGCGCCCTTACCTGGAACGGGGCCGCCCGGCGCTGGTGAAGGGCTCGTCCGAGACGCACCTCTTCGTGAACTTCCGAGGCGGCAGCCTCACCCGCCAGGGCCTCTACAAGATCGTCCGCCGGCACGCCCTCCGTGCCGGCATGGCCGACCGCATGAGCCCGCACACGCTGCGCCACAGCTTCGCCACGCACCTGCTCGCCGGCGGCTGCGACCTGCGC
>DASQER010000067.1:0-3970 GCA_035633575.1 Thermoleophilaceae bacterium | reverse complement strand
TGCAAGCCGGAGTTCGCCAAGGGCTTCCTGCTCTACGAGCTCTATATCCGCGCGGCGGCCTTCAGCTCGCTCGCCGAAGAGCACGGCGGCGAGTGAGCCGCCCCGCGGCCTGACACAATCGGTCGCGCATGGCCCAGCTCGCCCGAACCTCGTTCAGGGAGCGGATCGAGAGCCTCGAGGAGTCGCTCTCGCCGTTCGCGACCCGCTCGTACCCGGCCGTGCGCGACGAGCCGGAGCCGGACTCGAGCCACCGCACGCCCTTCCAGCGCGACCGTGACCGGATCGTGCACTCCAAGGCCTTCCGGCGCCTGATGCACAAGACCCAGGTGTTCATCGCCCCCGAGGGCGACCACTACCGCACCCGGCTCACCCACACCCTCGAGGCCTGCGGGATCGCCCGCAACGTGGCGCGCGCCCTGGGGCTGAACGAGGACCTCACCGAGGCGATCGGGCTCGGCCACGACCTGGGCCACCCGCCCTTCGGCCACACCGGCGAGACGGTGCTCGACAGCTGCCTGCGCGAGCGCTGGGGGAGCGGCTTCCGCCACAACGAGCATTCACTGCGCGTGGTGGAGAAGATCGAGAGGCTGAATCTCACCGCGCCCGTGCGCGACGGCATCCTGCGCCACACCGGGCCCGAGCCGCCGGAGAGCCTCGAGGGCCGCATCGTGCGCCTGGTGGACCGCGTGGCCTACATCAACCACGACATCGACGACGCCATCCGTGCCGGCGTGCTGCGCTTCGAGGACCTGCCGCGCGCGGAGATCGAGCTGCTCGGCTCCAGGGGCTCGGAGCGCATCGAGACGCTGGTGGTGGACCTCCTGCGCCACTCCGAGGAGGCGGCCGACATCGTGCAGGGCGAGGAGGTCGGCGGAGCGATGCTGCGCCTGCGCGAGTTCATGTTCGAGCACGTGTACCTCGGCCCGGACGCCCAGCGCGAGCACCCGCGGATCGAGCGCATGCTGCGGGCGCTCTTCGACCACTACGCGAACGAGCTCGGGGACGAGCAGCTCGTGGTCGACTGGCTCGCCGGGATGACCGATCGCTTCGCGATCCGCGAGTTCTCGAACCTGTCGCTCCCGCAGGGGTTCTGATGGCGCTGTTCACGAGGGACACGATCGACCGGGTGCGGGACGCCGTCGACATGGTCGGGCTGGTGGGGGCGAAGACGGACCTGCGCCGGGTCGGCTCGCGCTGGACCGGGCTCTGCCCCTTCCACGACGAGCGCACGCCGTCGTTCTCCGTCAACCCCGAGGACAAGCTCTACTACTGCTTCGGCTGCGGCGAGGGCGGCGACGCATTCAAGTTCGTGCAGCAGACCGAGGCGCTCGACTTCCAGGAGGCTGTGGAGCTGCTGGCCGAGCGCTTCAACGTCCGCGTGGAGCGCGAGGAGGACGACCCGCGCGCCGAGCAGCGCCGGCGCCGGCGCGAGCGCCTGATGTCCCTGCTGGACCGCGCCGCGACGTACTACGCCAAGTATCTCTCCGAGTCCGCTGAAGCCTCGCGGGCGCGGGACTACCTGCACGCCCGCGGGCTGTCCGACGAGGTGCTGCGGGAGTTCCGCATCGGCTATTCGCCCAGCGCGTGGGACCGCATGATCCTCGGCGCGAGGCAGAGCGGCTTCAGCGAGGAGGAGCTGGTGGCCGCCGGCCTCGCGCAACGCGGCAAGAACGGCGGGCTCTACGATCGCTTCCGCGGCCGCATCATGTTCCCGCTCGCCGACGCGCGCGGGCGCGTGCTCGGCTTCGGCGCGCGACAGATGGCGGAGGGGCGCGGGCCGAAGTACCTCAACACCTCCGAGAACGACCTCTACCACAAGGGGCGCCAGCTCTTCGGGATCGACGTGGCGCGCAAGGAGGCGATGCGCACCGCTCGGTTCGTGGTCGTCGAGGGTTACACGGATGTGCTCGCACTTCACCAGGCCGGGATCCGCGAGGCCGTCGCGATCATGGGCACGGCACTCACCCAGGAGCAGCTCGCCGAGCTGGCGAAGGTCGGCGACGGCAACCGCCGCGGACTGGTGTACCTCGCCCTCGACGCCGATCGGGCCGGCCGCGACGCGATGCTGCGCGCCTCCCGCCTGGCGGAGGACCGGGGAATCGAGCTGCGCGTGGTGGAGATGCCGGAGGGCACCGATCCGGCGGAGCTCGTAAGTCGTGACGGCCCCGAGGCTTTCGGTGAGCGGATGGAGCGCGCCGCCCCGATGATCGAGTTTCAGGTACGTCGAGTACTTGCCGATGCAGACCTGGACACGCCCGCAGGCAGGGATAGGGCCCTCGAGGAGGCGCGCAAGCTGATCTCCGTCGTACCCGCACGGACCGCAACGAGAGACGCGCTCGTCCGCGAAGCAGCGGACCGTCTCGACGTGCCCACGGACTACGTGCTCGCGCCGGCGGCGGCTCACCCTGCTCCAGCACCCTCTCAGCCGACGCGGACTTCACCCGGCGAACTCTCCCTTCGCACCGAGCGCGACTTCCTTACCCGCTGCCTGTCAAGCGGAGAGCTTGGACAGGCTTATCTCGGCCGCCCCACCGACGACCAGTTCTCCTCCGACCTCATGCGCCGCGCCCGCGTCCACCTCGTCGGTCACTTCGAAGACCCGCTCGCAACGCTTCCCGAGGACGACCCCGGTTTGGCCGCGCTGGTCACGGACGTGGCGCTCGCGGCCCAGGAGCGCCCACCCACCGAGGACCTCATCCTGCGCATGAGCATCCTGCAGCTCGAGCAGCGCCGCATCGAGCGCGAGATACGGCGCTGCTCGCAGGATGGCGACCACGCACGCAAGAGTCAGCTCGCCGCCGCCGAACAGAAGGTCCGAGATGAGATGGGCACCGTGATGGGGCAGACGGCATGAGCGAGCAGGTGTTCGGACTGAACGGCGAGGGCGAGCCGAAGGCCGGCGACCTCTACGACGAGGGCGGCGTCGTCACGGCCGGCCTGGTGGTGGCGCCCCCGCAGCACGGGGCGGAGGACGCGGTCCGCCTCTACCTGCGCTCGATCGGCCGCGTGCCGCTGCTCACCCGCGAGGACGAGGTGCGCCTCGCCAAGCGCATCGAGCAGAACGACATGGCCGCGAAGAACTCGCTGATCGAGGCGAACCTGCGGCTGGTCGTCTCGATCGCCAAGCGCTACACGGGGCGCGGCCTGACGCTGCTCGACCTGATCCAGGAGGGCAACCTGGGGCTGATCCGCGCGGTCGAGAAGTTCGACTGGCGCCGCGGCTTCAAGTTCTCCACCTACGCGACCTGGTGGATCCGCCAGGCGATCACGCGCGCGCTGGCCGACCAGTCGCGCACCATTCGCATCCCCGTGCACATGGTCGAGCGGATGAACCGCGTGGCGCGCGCCAAGCGGGCGCTGCTTCAGAAGCACAACCGCGAGCCCACGCCTGAGGAGATCGGCGAGCTGGTGGAGATGCCGGCGAAGAAGGTCGAGGAGATCCTGAAGCTGGGCCAGGAGCCGGTCTCGCTGGAGGCGCCCGTCGGTGGGGAGGACGGCGACGCCTCGCTCGGCGACTTCATCGAGGACGCCGCCACCGACCGCCCCCTCGAGGTCGTGGCCAACCGCATCCGCGACGCGGACCTCCAGAAGGTGCTCGACTCGCTCGGGTGGCGGGAGCGCAAGGTGATCGAGCTCCGCTACGGCCTGGGCGACGAGGGCCCGATGACCCTCGAGGACATCGGCCATGAGGTCGGAGTCACCCGCGAGCGAGTCCGCCAGATCGAGTCGAAGACCCTGGCCATGCTGAAGAGCTCAGGCGGCGCAGACCGCCTGGCCGGCACGGCCGACGAGGCCTAGGAGCCGTCTGGCACCCGAACTAGTGTTCGGGTCATGGCACGGCCGCTTCCCAAGTTCGCGACTCGCGTTTGCCGCACGCATGGCAGTACCGAGTTTGTCTTGGAGGGTCGCGGCTACTACCGCTGCAAACGATGTCGTCAGCAGCGTGTGGTCGAGTGGCGCCGACGGGCGA
>DASQER010000066.1:0-8410 GCA_035633575.1 Thermoleophilaceae bacterium | reverse complement strand
GTCGAGCCGGTGAAGGCGATCTTGTCCACGCCCGGGTGGTCCACCAGCGCCGCGCCGGTCTCGCCGTCGCCGGTGATCACGTTCAGCACGCCCTCCGGGATGCCCGCCTCGAGCGCCAGCTCGCCGAGCCGCAGCGCGGTGAGCGGAGTCTGCTCGGCCGGCTTCAGCACGATGGTGCAGCCCGCGGCCAGCGCGGGAGCGATCTTCCACGCCGCCATCAGCAGCGGGAAGTTCCAGGGAATGATCTGCCCGGCCACGCCCACGGGCTCCTTGCGCGTATAGCAGTGCATGTTGGGCTGGGCCACCGGGAGCACCTCGCCGGTCACCCGCGTCGGCCAGCCCGCGAAGTAGCGCAGGTGCGCCGCGGCGAGCGGCACGTCCACGCGCCCGGCCAACTTCACCGGCTTGCCGTTGTCGAGCGACTCGAGCTGGGCCAGCTCGTCGGCGTGCGCGTCCACGGCATCCGCGAAGGCCAGCATGGCGCGCGTGCGCTCCGCTGCCGCGATCCCGCTCCAGCGCCCGTCCTCGAACGCCTCGCGGGCGGCGCGCACGGCGCGGTCCACGTCCTCCGTGCCCGCGTGGGGCACCTCGGCGATCACGCGCCCGGTCGCGGGGTCGAGCGTCTCGAACGTGCGCCCGTCGGCGGCCTCGGGCCGCTCGCCGCCGATCACGAGCCGGTGCGGGCCGGCGGCGAAGGAGCGGGCGGCGTCGGAGAGGGCGTCGGGCAGCGAGGCGGCTTGGGTGCTCATGCCGCCGGATGCTACGAGAAGCGGAGCTCCACGCCTCCCAGCGCCTCCAGCTCCAGCCGCACCGTGTCTCCCGGCTCGGCAGTGTGCGGCGGAGCGAGCACCCCGGTGATGATCCGGTCGCCGGCCCGCAGCTTCTCGCCGGCGTCCGCCAGCCGCCCGGCCACCGCCTCCACCATCGCGTCCAGGTTCGCCGCGGCCTGCTTGGCGTCGAGCGCGTGCTGCTCCTCGCCGTTCACGAGGATGCGCGCCGCGCCGGGCTCGCGCGTCTCCACCCGCGGCCCGAAGGCCACGGCGCGGTGGAAGATGTTGCCCGCGAGGATCTGCTCCAGCTCGAGCTCCAGGTCCGGGGGGTCGGCCAGCTCCAGCGCGGGGAGCAGCGCCGCGATCGAGCGGGCGTCGTCGCCGACCTCCACCGCCACCTCGGACTCCACGACCACGGGCCCGTCGTCCTTGAGCGACCAGGTGGCCCCGTCCTCCAGCAGCCCGTCGGTCGTGAGGAACCCGGCCAGCGGGCGGTCGATGCCGAGCCGCTGCTGGATCTCCGGCACGTTGAACGCGACCTTCCAGCCGAGCGGCTGCGCACTCTGCGCCAGGATCTCGCGCCGGCGCATGAGCAGCGCGGCGGTGCCGCGTTCCACGCTCACGGCGTCATCACGATCTTGAGCGCCTCGCGCCGGTCGTAGACCGCGTAGGCCTCTGCCGCGTCCTCCAGCTTCATGTGGTGGGTCACGAGCGGGCGGGGGTCCAGCACCCCGCTCTCCAGCATCGCGAGCACCCTGTCCACGTGCCCGATCACGTTGGCGTGGCCGGTCTTCAGCGTCAGCGCCTTGATCCAGATGATGCCCATGTGGACCTGGATGCGCTCGGCGTAGACGCCGATCGCCGACACGGTGCCGGCCTTGCGCGTCACGCGGCAGGCCAGCTCGAGCGCGTCCGGGTGGCCCACGGCGTCGATCGCCGCGTCCACGCCGCGTCCCTCCGTGGCGGCCTTGACCGCCGCGCGCGGGTCGTCCTCGGTCAGGTGGACGGCCTGGGCGCCGAACGACTCCGCGACGCTCAGCCGCTGCTCGACGGTGTCGATCGCCACCACCCGCGACGCGCCCGCGGCCTTCGCGGCCTGCACGGCGCAGAGCCCGACCGGCCCGAGGCCGAGCACCGCGGCCGTGTCCCCGGGGCGGATGCCCGCCTGGTCCACCGCGTGCCACCCGGTGCCCATCACGTCGCCCGCGAACAGCGCGACGTCGTCCGACATGCCCTCCGGCACCCGCCGCAGCGTCAGGTCGGCGTGCGGCACGAGCACCTGCTCGGCCTGCGCGCCCTGAAGCGAGCCGAGCGTCTTGCCGTGGCCGAAGACGCGGCTGTCGTCGCACTTGTGGAAGTCGCCGCGGCGGCAGAAGAAGCAGATGCCGCAGGCGGAGCAGTAGCAGCCGAGCACGCGGTCGCCCTCCGCCACCCGGGCCACGCCCTCGCCCGCCGCGACCACCGTGCCGACGAACTCGTGCCCGAGCGTGAAGCCCGGCTCGATGGCCACGCGGCCGTGGTAGATGTGGAGGTCCGAGCCGCACACGCCGGTGGCCTCCACGCGCACCACGGCGTCGTCGCGCGCAAGCAGCTCGGGCTCGGGGCGCTCCTCCACCCGGACCTCGCCGGGGGCCTGGAATGTGACCGCCTGCATGGGCCGTGCACGCTATAGCCTCGCGGCCCGTGACCGGCGTCTCCGGGCGAGCGACGTCGTGATCCAGTCGGAGCTCGAGCAGCCGCCGCCGGCCCCGACGAGGCGGCGCATCGGCAGGGCGGCGCAGACCCTGCTGGTGAGAGAGCGGCCATAGACTGCTCGCTGCCCCCCCTAAACGAGGAGAATCTGCAACGTGGCCTACTTCAAGGACGCGGACGAGGTCTACGCGTACATCGGAAAGCTGTTCGAGCAGCTCGCCGACGACGACGAGCTCTCGCCCAAGTTTCAGAAGGCGAACACGATCGTCCAGTACCAGTACCGCGACCCGGAGTCCCAGATCACCGTCAACCTGATCGAGGGCGATGACGGGCAGGTCGACTGCGGGCCCACGACCATGGAGCCCGAGGTCGTGATGACCATGGATGCCGACACCGCGCACCGTTTCTGGCTCGGCAAGGTCAACGTGACCGTGGCGCTGGCGCGCGGCCAGATGAAGGCGAAGGGCCCCGTTGCGAAGATCCTCAAGCTCGTCCCGCTGGTGAAGCCGGTCTTCCCGCGCTACCGCGCCCTCCTCGAGCAGGACGGGCGGCAGGACCTCCTCGAGGCCGCCTGATGGAGGCCGGATCCGCGCTGGACCGGACCCCGCTCAAGGGGTTCAAGGACTTCTACCAGTACGCGGGCACGACCCGGGTGATCTCGGGACGCAACCTGCTCGAGTCGACCGGCTTCGAGTTCCTGAAGGAGGGGGCGCGGCGCGTCTTCATCGTCACCGACCAGGTGATCCGCGGCACCGGCCTGGTGGAGCGCGTGGAGGCCGGCGTGACCGACGGCGGCCTCGGGGTGGTCGGCATCTTCGACGACGTCCCGCAGGACTCCTCGACCGCTGTCTGCGACCGCTGTGCCGCCGCGGCCAAGGAGGCGGGCGCGGATTCGTTCCTCGCCGTCGGAGGCGGGTCGGTGATGGACACCGCGAAGGTCGCGGACGCCGTCTTCACGCACGGCGGCAACGCGCGCGACCAGGAGGGCTTCTTCCTGATGCCGCGCGAGGACGACGGCATGGGGCGCCCGCTCGACATCGCCCCGCTCGCCTGCATCCCGACCACGGCCGGCACCGGCAGCGAGGTGTCGATGGCCGCCGTCATCAAGGTTCCGGACGAGAAGGTGAAGATCGAGATCGCCGACTTCCCGCTCTTCCCGCGGCTCGCGATCCTCGACCCCGAGACGACCCGCACGCTGCCGCCCGCGGTGGCGGCTGCCACGGGCATGGACGCGATGACGCACGCGATCGAGGGCTACGTGTCGGTGGACTGGAGCCCGCACCAGGACGCCCGCTCGCTCCACGCGCTGCGCATGATCCGCGACAACCTCGAGCGCGCCGTCCAGCGAGGCGAGGCGGACGAGGAGGCGCGCGGCAACATGCTTATCGCGGCGAACCTCGCGATCACGATCGCGCTGGGCGCGGTGCACGCGATGTCGCACCCGGCGGGCGCGCACTTCGGCGTTCCGCACGGCGTGGCGAACGCGATCCACCTGCCGCATGTGATCCGCCACAACGCCGCGGGCTCGGACGACATCGCGGACCGCTACCGCGACATCGGCGAGATCTTCGACGTGAGCGACCGCGAGATCGGCGAGGCGCTCGCCGCCTACGTGACCGAGCTGACCGGCCGGCTGGGACTGCCCACGCGCCTCTCGCAGGTGGGCGTGCCGGAGGACGGCATCCCCGCGCTCGTGGAGGGCGCCATGGGCGACGGCACCACGCTCCTGAACCCGCGCGAGATGTCGGAGGAGGACTACGCGGAGCTGTACCGCAGGGCCCTCTGAGCCTCGGCCATCTCCTTCAGCGTGGCCCTGGCGGTGTGCTTCGGGCGCCAGCGCAGCTGCTTCCTGGCGCGGTCCGTCTTCATCAGGACGGGCTTCCTGAGCGAGTGGATCCAGGCCACCGCATCCGGCATCAGCGGGAGCCGCGTGGCCACCTCGGCCGTGGCGTCCACGAGCGGCTTCGGCACCGGCACCGAGTACCAGCCGAGCGCGTCGGCGACGTCGGACATGGTCAGCGTGCCGCTGCCGGCGAGGTTGTACGGCCCGGGCTCGCCCAGTCCGCGCACGCCGGCGGCGAACGCGCTCGCCACGTCGTCCTCGTGCACGAGCTGGAAGCGCGTCCCGGGGTCCGGGATCACCGGCTTCAGCACCGGCAGCGACCCGAGCAGCCGCGCCACCGCGTCCGGCATCGCGTCGCTCAGCCGGTAGTACGGGATCTCCTCGAGCATCGTGCGCGCCTCGGGCCCCGCGACGATGCAGGGCCGGAACGCGTAGGCCACCGTCTTCGGGTGGCGCAGCAGCACCTCGCCAAGCACCCGCTCGACCTCCGCCTTCTGGTGTGAGTAGGGATGCTCCGGCGAGCCGCGCGGCGGGATCTCCTCGGTGAGCCAGTCCGGATTGTCGTCGTGGAAGCCGTAGGCCGCGACGCTCGACGCGTAGCAGATGCGCTCGGCACCGGCCTTCCCCGCCGCCTCGAACACGCGCCTCGAGCCGGCCACGTTCAGCTCGCGCGTGGCGTCGCTCGCCGTGAGGATCGCGAAGGCGAGGTGCACGACGACGTCGGCGCCCTTGACGAGGTCGCGGACGCTGGCCGCGTCCGTCACGTCGCCCTGGCGGTACTCGGTCTTCTTCCAGCCGCGCTCGCCCGGGTCGAACGGCCGCCGGGCCATGCCCATGATGCTCTTCACGGCGCGCGAGCGCTCCAGGGCGTTGACGATCGCGATACCCAGGTCCCCGGTGGGGCCGGTGACTGCCACGGTCAGCCGGTCGGCCGGCATAGGCGGGGTTCTATCCGATCAGCGCTGCTAGCGCGGCGGTGGCGGCAAGACGAGCTCGCAGCCCCTGAGGAGGTCGATCGCGTCGGCGACCACGGCGTCGTGCCTGCCGGCGCCGCAGCGGACGCGGTCGCGGCGCCCGTCGGCCGCGTCGATGCGGTCGTCGCCGGCGCCGGTGGCGATCGAGTCGCGTCCCGGCCCGCCGGACACGCGGTCGTTCCCCGCGCCGGTCCCGATGCGGTCCGAGCCGCCGCCGCCCTCGACGGTGATCGCGCCCCCGGACGCGCTCACCGTGTCGTTGCCGCCGCCGGCCAGGACCATGATGTCGCCGCCGTCGGCGCTCACGGTGTCGTCCCCCGAGCCCGCGTCGACGAAGTCGGAGCCGAGGCTCGCGTAGATGCGGTCGGGCCCAGCGCCCCCGAAGAGGCGGTCGCTGCCGTCCTGGCCGAAGAGGGTGTCCGCGCCCTGGCCGCCCAGCACCAGGTCCTCGCCCGGCCCCGCGTAGACCACGTCGTCGCCCGCGCCGCCGTCGATGTGGTCGTCTCCGGTGCCGCCGGTCGCGAGATCGAGGCCGTCGCCGCCGTCCACCTGATCGTTCCCGGGCCCGGCCTCGATGTAGTCGTTGGAGTCGAGGCCGACCAGCACGTCGTCGCCGGCCTCGCCGTAGATCTGGTCCGGGCCGGGGGTGCCCTGGATGCGCTCGGGCCCCTCGGTGCCGATAAGCGTGTCCGCCGTCGCGACGGCCGCGAGCAGGGACAGTCCGGCGGTCACGAGGACGAGGATGGAGAAGCTGCGTCTCACAACCCTCATCAACAAGCCCGGGCGCCCGCGGTTGCGGCGCGCGTCACGCCTCGTCGTAACCCGGCTCGCCGGGGAGCAGCACCTGCGCGACGCCCTCGCGCACCGCGACCTTCGGGAGGATCGGCTTCACGGGCCGCGCGCGGGCCGCCGCGAGCGTCTCCGCGACCGACGCGCTCTCCGACAGCAGCTCGAGGTGCTTGATCGTGGGGAGCACGAGCGCAAGCTCGTCCTGTGCGTGGGCGGCGAGGGCGTCCGCGGGGCGCAGCCAGCGGGCGTCCACGCACTCGCCGCCGTCGGGCTTCGCCTCGGCGCCGGAGGGCGCCTCCGCGGCGAAGAACCACGTGTCGAAGCGGATCTTCACCTCCTCCGGCGTGATCCAGCGCGAGAACGGCACGAGCTCGGCGCCGGCCGGGAGGGCGATTCCGGCCTCCTCCTCGAGCTCCCGGACGGCGGTGGCTGCGTGGTCCGCGTCCTCGCCGGCGTGGGTCGCGCCGCCGGGGAAGACCCACGCCCCGCCCATGAAGCGCTGCTCGGGGTTGCGCTCGACCAGCAGCACCTCCGGGCCGTCGGCCGAGTCCCGCAGCAGGATCAGGGAGGCGGCCTGGCGCGCCTCCGTCACGTCGCCGGGGTTCAGCTCCTCACCTGACGGGGGACGGACCACGTCTCAGGGCTCGTAGAGCTCGAAGTCCTTCTTGCGGGCGCCGCAGACCGGGCAGAACCAGTCGTTCGGGATGTCCTCGAAGGCCGTGCCGGGGGGAATGCCCCCGTCGGGGTCGCCCTCGGCGGGGTCGTAGATGAATCCGCAGGAGGTGCAGACCCACTGCTGCGTGGTCGCGGTGTCTGTCACGGCGCGGGAACACTAGCGCGCGATGGTCAGACCCCTTGAGGGTCGTTCAGGGTTAGGCCGCGGCCTGAAGCGCTGCCGCCGATGTGGCGGCCTCGATCGCCACGGCGGTGATCTCCACCAGGCGGCGCAGGTCGCCCTCCGAGATCGCGAGCGGAGGCATGAGCACGACAACGTCCCCGAGCGGCCGGATGATCGCTCCGCGGCGGCGCGCCTCGAGCGTGACCCGGTGGCCGATGCGTACCGGCAGCGGGTGCTCGACGAGCTCGATGCCGACCATGAACCCGCACCTGCGCAGCTCGCGCACCGCGGCGTGCCCGGCGATCGGCTCGAGCAGCTCGCCCAGCAGCTCGACCTTGCGCCCGAGGCGCTCCAGCGTGCGCTCCTCGCGGAACACGTCGAGCGTGGCGATGCCCGCCGCGCAGGCGAGCGGATTGCCCGTGTAGGTGTGGCCGTGGAAGAAGGTGCGGAACTCCTCGTGCTCGCCGAGGAAGCCCTCGTAGATCTCCTCGCTCGCGAGCGTTGCGGCCAGCGGCAGGTAGCCGCCGGTGATGCCCTTTGCGAGGCAGAGGAGGTCGGGCGCGACTCCCTCGTGCTCGCACGCGAACATCCGCCCGGTGCGCCCGAAGCCGGTGGCCACCTCGTCGAGGATCAGCAGCACGCCGTGGCGGTCGCACAGCTCGCGCACAGCGCGCAGGTAGCCGGGCGGGTGCAGCAGCATGCCGGCGGCACCCTGCACCAGCGGCTCCATGATCACCGCCGCCACCTCGCCCTCGTGCTCGGCCAGCAGGCGCTCCATGTCCGCGGCGTCCCCGGGCTCCGCCTTGAGGGTGTCGAACAGCAGCGGGTGGTAGATCGAGTGGAAGAGGTCGATCCCGCCGACGGACACGGCGCCGATCGTGTCGCCGTGGTAGGCCATCCGCAGCGCAACGAAGCGGCGGCGGTCCTGCCCGCGCTGGCGCCAGTACTGGAAGGCCATCTTCAGCGCGATCTCGGTGGCCGTCGAGCCGGAGTCGGAGTAGAAGACGCGCGTGAGGCCGGGCGGCGCCAGCTCCACGAGCCGCTGCGCGAGCTCGATGGCCGGGCGGTGGCTGAGGCCGAGCATCGTGGAGTGCGCGACCTTCGAGAGCTGGTCGCGCACGGCGGCGTCGATGCGCGGATGGGCGTGGCCGTGCACGTTGCACCACAGCGACGAGACCCCGTCGATGTAGCGGTTGCCCTCCACGTCGATCAGGTCGGTGCCCTCGCCGCGCTCGACGATGACCGGGTGCTCCTCGACCCAGCCGCGCTGCTGCGTGAAGGGGTGCCACAGGTAGCTGCGGTCAGCGGCGGCCAGGTCCATCGCGGGGCGAGAGTAGCCCGCGCACCGGATGTAGGATCGGCCCACGGGCCCGTAGGCGCGACCTCACTACCCTGCGGAGCGCGATGCCTCCTCTGCCCATCCTCGTCTTCGTGGTGGGGACGGGCTCGCTCGGCGCGGAGATCGCCGCCGTGCGCCTGCTCGCTCCCTACTTCGGCGCCTCGA
>DASQER010000065.1:0-7127 GCA_035633575.1 Thermoleophilaceae bacterium | reverse complement strand
TGGCCAGCGGCGCCAGCACGCCGGGGTGCTCCTCGTCGCTCGTGAGCAGCTCGTCGCCGGCGCGCAGGTCGAGCGCGTGCAGCACGGCGTTCACGCCGTCGGTGGTGGAGCCGGTGATCGCGACGCCGGCGGCGTCCGCGCCGAGCAGCGGCGCCACGCGCGCGCGCAGCGCGTCCACCCGCTCGAGCATCCGCTCGAAGAAGGGCCTGCCGCTGCGGCCGTGCTCCACCTGCTCGCGCAGCGATGCCTCGGCCGCCTCGAGCGCGCGCCGGGGCACCGGCCCGTTGGTGCCGGCGTTCAGGTAGGCGACCCGCTCGAGCACGGGGAACTGGGCTCTGAGCTCCTCCACGGCCGCCGGATACTAGGCTGCGAGCCACATGATCATCGAACGCTCAATGCAGTCGGACTGGCTCTCCAACGCCTACCTCGTCGGCGACGAGGAGAACGGGAAGGCGGTCGTGATCGACTCGGGCGGCCCCTCGGGGCCGCTGCTCGAGGCCGCGGAGCGCCACGGGCTCGACGTCGAGCTGCTCCTCCTGACCCACCACCACGGCGACCACGTGGCCGAGAACTCGGTCTGGAAGGAGCGCCACGGAGTGGAGATCCTCGCGCACCCGATCGAGGCGGCGCTGCTCGACGACGTGGACCGGACGATCGAGCCGGGGGAGACCGTCGAGGTGGGCGGGCTGCGGATCGAGTCGCTGCACACGCCCGGGCACACCGCCGGGATGCTCAACTTCGTCGTGAACGGCACGGACGCTTTCACCGGCGACACGCTCTTCAAGGGCTCCGTCGGCGGCGTGCGGGCGCCGGGCTCCACGAACTTCGCCGACCTCAAGCACTCGATCATGGAAGTGCTGATGAAGCTGCCGCCCGAGACGCGGCTGCACCCCGGGCACACCGACCCGACGACGGTGGCGGACGAGTGGGAGTCGAACGCGTTCGTGCGGCTCTGGCGCGGGCTCGACGAGGAGGGGACCGAGAGCTGCAGCGTGGAGGGCGAGGAAGCCACGCTGGTGCTGTGGGCCCCCGACTACGACGGCGGCAACAAGGCGTGGGTCCGCTGGCCGGACGGCCGCGACGACATCGTGCCCGGTAGCAGGGTGAGCCGCTGACGTCTCGCCGTGTGCTCGCTGGGCTGATCGACCACGCGGCGCTCTTCCCGCCGGCCGGCATGAGCCTGCCCGACGCCCTCGATGAGGACAGGCAGGCGCGCGAGAGCGAGTACGCCTGGATGCTCGGCCGCTTCGTCGTTCCGGCGTCGCGGCTCGGAGAGCTTCCGGACGACTCGCCGGCGCTCAGCGTGGTCCTCGACAGCGTGGACGATGCCGAGCTCGTCGCCGGCGCCGCCGGAGTGGAGGCGGTCGAGCTCGCGCTGCCGTCGGCGCGCCCGAAGTCCGCCGACCTGGTCGCCGCTCACTTCGCGCTGCGCCCGCTCGGCGTCGAGACGTACTACGAGCTGGTCCTCGACGAGAGCTGGCGCGACAGCGTCCCCGCCGCGATCGGCGCCGTGACGGCGGTCGGCGGACGCGTGAAGCTCCGATGCGGGGGCGCGTCGATCCCGTCGATCGAGCAGGTGGCGCTCGTGATCGCCTCTTGCCGCGAGGCCGGCGTCCCGTTCAAGGCCACGGCGGGCCTTCACCACCCGATCCGGCGCGGGGACGAGCACGGCTTCCTCAACCTGCTGGCGGCCGCAAGCGCGCCGGCCGGGCGGCTCGAGGAGGCCCTGGCCGAGGAGGATCCGGCCGCGCTCGAGATCGACGCGAGCAGCCGCGATCTCTTCGCGGGCTTCGGCAGCTGTAGCTGGCGCGAGCCGGTGGATGGCCTGCGGGCGCTGGGGCTGCTGTCGTGAGCCTCGCCTACGGGGTGCTGCGGGACGGCGGCGTCTGCGCGCGGGTCGACGGGCGGGTCGTCGAGCTCAGCGCGCTCGACCCGAACTTCGACGCCCACTCGCTGAACCCGTTCATGGCGGCGGGCCCGGACGCCTGGCGGGAGGCCCGCGAGCGAGTCGGCGAGGGGCGCGAGCTCTCGGACGCCGAGCTCGGCATGCCGTTCGAGGTGGCGGACTACGTGGACTTCTACTCGTCGCTCCACCACGCCACCAACCTGGGCCGGATGTTCCGCCCCGGCGCGGAGCCGCTCTTGCCGAACTGGCGGCACCTGCCGGTGGGCTACCACGGCCGCTCGGGCACCGTCGTGCCGAGCGGCACGCCCGTCCGGCGCCCTCGGGGGCAGCTGCCGGGACCCGTCTTCGGCCCGAGCGCCCGCCTCGACATCGAGCTCGAGGCCGGCTTCGCGATCGGGACGCCGAGCGCGCTGGGCGAGCCGGTGCCCGTCGAGCGGGCGCTCGACCACGTGTTCGGCATGGTGCTCGTGAACGACTGGTCGGCGCGCGACATCCAGGCGTGGGAGTACCAGCCGCTCGGGCCCTTCCTCGGCAAGTCGTTCGCCACCTCGGTGAGCCACTGGGTCGTGCCGCTCGACGAGCTTGCCGGCCGCCGCGTGCCCGGTGAGCCGCAGGACCCCGCGCCGCTCGAGTACCTGCGCGAGGACCCCTGGGCCTACGACATCCCGCTGGAGGTCGAGCTGAACGGGACCGTGGTGGCGCGCTCGAACACGCGCCACCTGTACTGGTCGATCGCGCAGCAGGTGGCCCACCTGACCGCGAACGGCGCGAGCCTGCGCACGGGCGACCTGCTGGCCACCGGGACGATCTCGGGCCCCGGGCGCGAGGAGCGCGGCAGCCTGATCGAGCTGAGCTGGAACGGCGAGGAGCCGATCGAGCTGGCCGACGGCTCCACCCGGACCTTCCTCGAGGACGGGGACGAGGTCGTGCTGCGCGGGGACCCGCTCGGCGAGGTCCGCGGGCGCATCGAGCCGGCGCTCAGGGCACCGGCCTGAAGCTCCAGCGACGGCGGCGCGGATACGCTGCGGCGCCATGGCGGCAGACCTGCAGCCGATGGCCGTCGCGCCGCGCGCGCCCGGCGACTATGCGCCGGCGGCCGGCGGTCGGGCCGTCGAGGCGCTTCAGCAGGCCGCTGAGCCGCTTCGCGGGGCGCGCATCCTGCACGTGAGCGCGGCGGGCGCGGAGGGCCGGATCCCCGAGCTGCTCAGCGGCCTGCTGCCGCTGGCGGCGGGGGCCGGGGTGGAGGTCGAGTGGCGGGTTCTGTTCGGCTCGCCGGACCTGCGGGCCACTGCGGCGGCGCTGCAGTCGGGCCTTCGGGGCGGGGAATCCGGGATCGAGGACGCCGCCTGGAGCGAGTACCTCGACGCCTGCGAGCACGCGGCCCGCTCGCTCGGCGACGGCTACGACGCCGTGGTCCTCCACGACGCCGCGCTCGGACTGGCCGCGGGACTCGAGGTGCCGCTTGCGTGGCGGGTGCACGAGGACGCATCGCGGGCGGAGCCCGACGCGCTCGCCCGCGCGGCCGAGCTCGCCGACCGCTGCGCCGCGGTGCTCGTGGCCGACGAGTCGTTCGCGCCGGCCGCGCTCCAGGACCAGCGGCTGCACGTGGCCCCGCCCGGGATCGACCCGCTCGACCCGCGCAACCTCGAGCTGGAGGCGCGCCTGCCGGGCCGGGTCGTGCGCCCGCTCGGCGTGGACCTCGACCGGCCCTTCTGCCTCCAGCTGCTGGAGCTCGACCGCTGGGACGACCCGCATGCCGCGATCGACGCCTTCCGCGCCGCCAAGGCCGAGGAGCCCGACCTCCAGCTCGTGCTGGCGGCGCTGCTCGACCGCGCGGCCACCGAGAGCTGGCAGGCGGCCAAGGAGATCTCCGACTACGCGAAGGGCACGGACGACGTCCTGCTGCTGACGACCTACGAGGGGCTCGGCAGCCTCGAGGTCGGCGCGCTCCTCCTGCTCGCCCGCACGATGATCGAGTGCTCGCTCCGCGAGGGCTTCGAGCTCGCCCCGTTCGAGGCGCTCTGGAAGCGCACCCCGGTCGTGGGCGGCACCGGGGGTGGGCTGCCGCTCGCCGTCCGGGACGGCGTCGACGGCTTCCTCACCGACGATCCCGAGGAGGCGGCCGCCCGCATCGTCGAGCTCGTGCGCGACCCGGGCCTCGCCATCGAGATGGGCCGGGCGGGCCGCGAGCGCGTGCGCGAGCGCTTCCTCGTGACGGCCGCGCTCGAGCGCGAGCTGCGCGCCCTCGCCGCTACCGTGCAGGCCCGATGAAGGCCCTGCTCCCGGACGGCACAGAGCTCGAGCTCGACGAGGGCGCGACCGGCGCCGACGCCGCCCGTGCGATCGGGGAGGGCCTCGCCCGCGCCGCGCTCGGCATCCGCGTGGACGGCGAGCTGCGCGACCTCGAGGCGCCCCTTCACGACGGTGCGCGGATCGAGATCGTCACCGGCCGCGACGACGACGGCCTCTGGCTGATCCGCCACGACGCCGCGCACGTGCTCGCCACCGCGGTGATGGAGCTCTACCCCGGCGTGAAGATCTCGATCGGCCCGCCGATCGAGGACGGCTTCTACTACGACTTCGAGTTCCCGGACGGGGTGAAGCTCTCCGACGAGGACTTCGAGCGCATCGAGGCCAAGATGCGCGAGCACGTGAAGGCCGACGAGTCGTTCGAGCGCTCTGAGGTGCCTGTGGCGGAGGCGATCGAGCGCTTCCGCGGGGAGGGGCAGGACTACAAGGTCGAGCTGATCGAGGACCTGGTGCGCGACCAGAGCGTCGAGACCGTCTCGCTCTACCGCAACGGGCCGTTCACGGACCTCTGCCGGGGCCCGCACGGACCCGGCACCAAGCGCATCAAGGCCTTCAAGCTCACGAGCGTGGCGGGGGCCTACTGGCGCGGCGACGCGAGCCGCCAGATGCTCACGCGCGTGTACGGCACCGCGTTCGGCTCGAAGGAGCAGCTCGAGGAGCACCTGCACCGGCTCGAGGAGGCGCGCGCCCGCGACCACCGCAAGCTCGGCCGCGAGCTCGACCTGTTCATGCTCTCCGACCTCTCGCCGGGCTCCCCGTTCTGGCTGCCGAACGGCACCCACATCTGGAACGAGCTGACCACCCTCTGGCGCGGGACCAACGTCGAGCGCGGCTACACCGAGGTGCGCACGCCGATCCTCTACGACGCCGAGCTGTGGAAGCAGTCGGGCCACTGGCACGTCTACAGGGACCACATGTACTTCACGGACGTGGAGGGTCGGAATATGGGTCTCAAGCCCATGAACTGCCCCGCGCACGTGCAGATCTACAAGCGCGACCTGCACTCCTACCGCGACCTTCCGATCCGCTACGCGGAGCAGGGCCTCGTGCACCGGCACGAGCCGAGCGGGACGCTCCACGGCCTCCTGCGCGTGCGCCACATCACCCAGGACGACGCGCACGTCTTCTGCCGGGAGGACCAGATCGAGGAGGAGGTGATCCGCTGCCTCGACTTCGGCTTCTTCATCTACGACCAGTTCGGCTTCAAGCCGCGCCTCGAGCTGTCGACCCGGCCAGAGAAGCGGGTGGGCACCGAGGAGATGTGGGACAAGGCCGAGGCCGCGCTGAACGCCGCGCTCGAGCGAGAGGGCCTCGAGTACGACCTGAACGAGGGCGACGGCGCCTTCTACGGGCCCAAGATCGACCTGCACATGACCGACACGATCGGGCGCTCGTGGCAGCTCGGCACGGTGCAGGTCGACTACTACATGCCGGAGCAGTTCGAGCTCACCTACATGGGCGCGGACAACCAGGAGCACCGCCCGGTGATGATCCACCGCGCGCTCATGGGCTCGTTCGAGCGCTTCATCGGCATCCTGATCGAGCACTACGGCGGCGAGTTCCCGCTCTGGCTGGCGCCGGTGCAGGCGCTCGTGCTGCCGATCGCGGACCGTCACGTGGAGTACGCGCGCGGGGTGGCCCAAGAGCTGGAGGAGGCCGGCATCAGGGCGCGGGTGGACGACCGCACGGAGTCGATCGGAAAGAAGATCCGTGACGGCGAGCTCCACAAGGTCCCGTACATGCTGATCGTCGGCGATCAGGAGCAGGCCGACGGCAAGGTCGCCGTGCGCCGCCACCGCGAGGGAGACCTCGGAGGGACCCCCGTTGGCGACTTTGTCGCCTCGCTTCGCGCCGCTATACTCGCCCGCGAATGACCCGAACCGCGCCACGGCCCGTTTGACGTCCGGCCATAGCCTCACCTAGTGCCGATCCCTCGTAAGTTCGATCGGCGGATGCCGGAGCGGGACGAGACCCGCATCAACGAGCGGATTCGCGTGCCCCAGGTCCGCCTCGTCGGCGAGGACGGCAACCAGATCGGGGTCGTGGACACCCCGCAGGCGCTGCGCTACGCGCAGGAGCGCGACCTCGACCTCGTGGAGGTGGCCGCGGAAGCCCGCCCGCCGGTCTGCCGCGTGCTCGACTACTCGAAGTACAAGTACGAGCAGGAGCAGAAGGCCAAGGCCGCGCGGCGCCACCAGAAGCAGGTGAACGTCCGCGAGATCAAGCTGCGCCCGAAGATCGCGATCAACGACTACGAGACCAAGAAGACCCACGTGGTCCGCTTCCTGAAGGGCGACGACCGCGTGAAGGTCACGATCATGTTCCGCGGCCGCGAGCAGACCCATCCCGAGCGCGGCGAGCGGCTGTTGATGCGCCTGGCGGAGGACGTGGCCGACCTCGGCACGATCGAGCAGTCGCCCCAGCAGGACGGGCGCAACATGACGATGCTGCTCGCGCCCACGAAGAAGAAGCCCGAGGCCGAGGAGGAGCCCGCTGCCTCCGCCGACGAGACGCCCGCCTCCGCCGAGGAGGCGCCCGCCTCCGCCGAGGAGGCCCCCGCCGCCTCGGACGGCAGCTAGCCGTCTGCTTCAATACACCGTTCCATGCCCAAGATGAAGACCCACTCGGGCGCGAAGAAGCGCTTCAAGAAGACGGCCAGGGGCAAGCTGCTCGCGCGCCATTCCTTCACGAGCCACAACCTCGGGAAGAAGAGCGCCAAGCGCAAGCGCCACCTCGGCCGCCCGGTCGTCGTCTCGGACGCCGACCACAAGCGCGTCACGGAGCTGCTGCACAAGTGAGCCGGGTCAAGCGATCAGTCCACGCGCGCAAGAAGCGCCGCGCCACGCTCGAGCGGACCAAGGGGTTCCGCGGGCAGGCGAAGTCGAGCTACAAGAGGGCCAAGGAGGCCCTC
>DASQER010000064.1:0-3014 GCA_035633575.1 Thermoleophilaceae bacterium | reverse complement strand
CTCGACGTTGTTGCCGAAGATCCACAGGAACAGCATGTTCCCGGCGAGGTGGAGCAGGCTGCCGTGCATGAACATCGAGGTGAGGATCGTGAGCCAGAAGGGCGCCTGGTCCGCGGGCCCGACGACGTCCTCGCCGGGGTTCGTGATCTCGAACGGAATCGCCCCGTACTCCTGCACGCGGTCGTTGCCGAGGTCGCTCAGGCCCCACAGCCCCTCCTCGAAGACGAAGTAGACGATCACGTTGATCGCGATCAGCGCCACCGTCATGACCGGGAAGCGCCGGGTCGGTATGTCGTCCTTGATAGGGAGCACGCAGCCTCCGGGGCATAATGCCCAAATGGCGGGCAGGTCCGCGCATCCCTACGACGACACCGCGGTGATCGACTCGCGCGCGCCGCGCACCAACCAGGCCGTGATCGGAGTGCTCTCGCTGGTGGCCTTCATCACAGGCGCCGAATGGCTCGCGGCGGTGCTCGCCGCGCAGCTGGCCATCGGCCTCACGCTCGGGCGCCGCTTCTGCCTCCCCTGCCTCCTCTACTTCGAGCTGATCCAGCCCCGCTTCGGGGAGGGGCCAATCGAGGACTCGCGCCCGCCGCGCTTCGCGAACATGGTCGGAGTCGCGTTCCTGGGCGTCGCCACGCTCGCCTTCGTGCTCGGCGTTCCGGCCCTCGGCTGGACGCTGACCCTGATCGTCGCCGCGCTCGCCCTGCTGGCGGCCACCACCGGCCTGTGCGCCGGCTGCGAGGCCTACAGGCTGTCGGCCCGGCTGCGCGGCGTGTCGGCGAAGCGCGTGAAGCGCATCGAGCCGGAGGACGTGGGTCTGGAGGGCGCCGGCGTGGTCCAGTTCACGCACCCGCTGTGCACGGATTGCCGCGACTGGGAGCGCCGCCTCGACGAGGCCGGCGATCCGCACGTGGTCGTGGACGTCTCGCGCCGTCCGGAGCTCGCTCGCAAGTACGGCGTGGCCGTGGTGCCGACCGTCATCGCGGTGGGCGGGGACGGCACGGTCCTGGAGCGGCTGGCGCCCTAGCGCCGCGGCGGCACGTCGAGGAACTCGATCGCGTCCGAGAAGGCAAGCCCGGGCGAGGGACCGCCCTCGATGGCGAACACGCGGTTTGCGAGCGCCGCTCCGCCGAGCCCGTGCCGCGGGGTGCGCATGCCGGGCAGCCTGCTCCAGCGGCCGCTGCGCGGGTCGAAGAGCTCCACCGGCCGGATCGTCGAGTCGCCCGAGCCGCCGAAGTCCTCGCCGCCGAACACCACGATCCGGCCGTCCCGCAGGCGGACGGATGCAATCCCGCCTCGTGGCGTGCGCAGGTCGGGCAGGCGCTCCCACACCCGCCGGCGCGGGTCGTAGCGCTCAGCCGCCGCGAGGTTGGCGGCGTCGCGCCCGGCCAGCACGTAGAAGCGCCCGCCCGAGGCCACCCCCGTCGTGTGGTTGCGAGCCGGTCCCGGGAAGCTCGGCCCGCTGGACCAGCGGCGGCGCGCGAAGTCGTACACCTCGAGCGAGCGCAGCGACCCCGAGTCGTTCGCGCCACCGGCCACGTACAGGCGCCCGCCGACCACGGCGGCGGCGTGCGCGGCACGTGGAGTCGGGGCGGACGGCAGCCGCCGCCAGCGCCCCGAGCCCGGGTCGTAGCGGAGCAGCGCGCCGGTGGGCTGCGACAGGTCGCTCGCCCCCCGGTAGCCGCCGTGGACGTAGAGCAGGCCGCGGTTCGCGACCGCCGTCGTGTGGTTGAGCGCGAGCGGCATCCGTCTTACCCGGGACCAGCGCCGGCGCCGGATGTCGTAGCGCTCCACCGCCGCGCTGGTCGCGCCGCCCGGCTGGAACCCGCCCACCACGTAGATCGAGCCGCCGACCCGCGCGGCTGCCACCTCGGTGCGCTCGAGCTGGGCGGACGGCAGCGGCATCCAGGCGAGAGCGGCGGCAAGCGTGGCCGCCGGCAGCATCAGCCGGAGGACGCCTGGGCCAGGGTCTGCTCGGCGTGATAGCTCGAGCGCACGAGCGGGCCGGCGGCCACCGACTCGAAGCCAATCGCATACGCCTCGCGCTCGAGCTCGGCGAACTCGTCCGGGTGCCAGTAGCGGACCACCGGCAGGTGGTCGCGCGTCGGCCGCAGGTACTGCCCCACGGTGAGCACCTGCACGCCGTGCTCGCGCAGGATGCCGAACGTCTCGAGCAGCTCCTCCTTCGACTCGCCGAGCCCGGTCATCAGCCCGGACTTCGTGACCACCTCGTCGCCGCCCATCTCCTTCGCGTTGCGGAGCACCCGGCAGGAGCGCAGGAAGCGCGAGCCGCGCCGCGCCAGGGGGTAGAGGCGCGGCACCGTCTCGACGTTGTGGTTGAACACGTCGGGGCGCTCGGCGATCACGCGCGCGAGCGGCATCTCCTCGCCGCGGAAGTCGGGCGTCAGCACCTCGACCTTGCAGCCGGGCGCCATGCGCCGGATCGAGCGGATCACGCCCACGAAGGCGCTCGCCCCGAGGTCGGGGAGGTCGTCGCGGTCGACGCTCGTGATCACCGCGTGCCGAAGGCCCATCTTCCTCACCGACTGTGCCACGCGCAGCGGCTCGAGCGGGTCGTGGTGCGTCGGCTTGCCGGTCTTGACGTTGCAGAAGCCGCAGCGACGCGTGCAGGTGTCGCCAAGCATCATGAACGTGGCCGTGCCGCGCTCCCAGCACTCGCCGATGTTGGGGCAGGCCGCCTCCTGGCAGACGGTGTGCAGCTCCTGCCCCTCGATCATGCCGCGCAGCTCGCGGTAGACCGGCCCGCCCGGCGCCGGGCGCTTGAACCACGCCGGCTTGCGCTCGCGGAAGGGGCGGACCTCGCCCATGTCGAGCACGCGGGCGCCGCCCGGGTTCGAGCGCGAGCGGGTGCTCATAGGGCAACCTCGGTTTTGGCCGCACCTTGCTGAGTCGTCTCTCGCCTCGAGTGGGAGGGCTTGGGAGGGTCGGCCGAGAAGGCTGACCACCGCCGGGAGAGCGCCCTCGGTGCTTGCCGCGTAGACGGCCCGCGT
>DASQER010000063.1:0-2678 GCA_035633575.1 Thermoleophilaceae bacterium | reverse complement strand
GGATGCCGGCGCCGTCGAAGATGCCGAGCCAGCGCGCCTTGAGCGGGTTCTCGGCGGTGCCGCCAGGCACGATCGTGCCCGCGAGGTCGCCGGCCCAGGCGCTGTTCGGGACGTGCCAGGCCGGGTCGACTGCCTTGTTCTGGATGTGGTAGAGGCCGGCCGGGGTGTCGAAGCCGAGGGCGCCGACCGCGATCGTGTACTCCTTCTGCAGGTTCAGGTCCTTGTAGAGGCGCAGCCTGTAGTTGTAGCGGTCCGCGACCAGCACCACTGGGTACTTGTCGGCGAGTTGCGCCTGGGTGACCTTCGGCTTGATGATCCGGACGGGCGCCCTGACGGTGCGCTCGACGCCCGGAACCGTGAGCGCCTGGGCGATCCGCTGCTGGAGCACCGCCGTCCTGACCCTCCTGCCCTTCTGCGCCTTCACCTTCTCGAGCGAGGGGAAGTCCACCTCGGCGTCGCGGGCCGGCCGGTTGAGCTTGCCCTCGATCCGCTTGACCAGCTGCTCGACCGCGTCGGTCGAGTAGGTGACGCGGGCAGATACCTGGGCGTCCTCCTCGCCGCCGGTGATGTCGCGGGCGACGCGGGTGAAGATGCTGCCGTCGCGGCTCTTCTGGAGCGCCTCGTCGACCATGCCGCCGACGTCGGCCTTCACGCCGGCGTCGTGGGCGGACAGCGTGAAGCGCTGCTTGCCGCGCTTCACCGCGATCGGCCGCTCGAGCGGCTTCTGCAGCTCGCGCCTGACGAGGCGACGGGCCCCGTCGGTCTTCATGCCGCCCACGTCGACACCCGCGATCGTGACCCCCTCGGCGATCAGGTCATTACGCGAGCTGTCGTACGCGAACGCGGCGACCGCGCCTCCGATCAGAGCCAGAAGGAGGACGGCCACGAAGATGAACCACTTGTGCCTCATGATGCGGGGTCGTCTCAGGGTACCGCCGGATCCGGCGCCCGCCCACAGTTGAAAGCGCGGTTGCGCCTACACCCGCGAGCCGCCGCGCGCCAGCACTGACTCGATCGCGCTCAGCACGCGCGCGCGGTTGGCGTGCATGCGCTCGTACTCGCGCAGGGTCTGGAGGTCCTCGTGCTCGAGCGAGGCGAGCAGCGCGATCACCTCCTCGGCGGCCAGGTCGTCGTAGTGCTCGACCGGCCGCGCGGCGCGCCAGGGGCGCTCGGCCGAGTCGCGCGCGCCCTCCTCGGCCGCCGCCGCCCGGCGCTCTGCCCGCCCGAAGCGGTCGGGCTCCGAATCGCCGTCGAGATCCATCCCGGTGGTGTCCGCGAAGCTCGTGAGCAGCCGCTGCAGCTCCACGAGCTGGTCGCGGCTCAGGGCGCTGGCCGCCTTGTCGCGCGTGTTCCTCACGTGCGGGCTCCAGCGCAGGAACTCCTCGACCTCGCGCTCGTAGCGGTAGGGCTCCTGGGCGCCGCGCACCACCGGGTGGATGCGCAGGTGCTCCCCGAGCTTCAGGACCGTCTCGCGGCTCGTGTGCTGGTAGTGGAAGCCGGCCGCCTTGTAGCGGCGGTTGTCCACGCCGCGCCCGTAGCGCATCTGCTCGAGCGCCTCCGGGGGGATATTGATCCCGAGCCGCTTTACCACCGCCGTCGCGAGGCCCGTTCCCCAGGGCGGCAGGATCGGCGCGTACAGCTTGCCGAGCAGCCCAGCCACCTCGCTGAGCGCGAGCACGCCGTCGCCGGCGACGTTGTAGGCGCCCGGGAGGCGGTGCTTCACGGCGTGCTCGAGGGCGTGCACCACGTCGTCCTCGTGGACGAACTGGTAGCGCGGGTCGAAGCCCAGGATCATCGGCACCGCCGGGAGCGAGAAGAGCTTGATGTGCGAGGTCTCGACATCGGGGCCGAGCACGTTCGCGAAGCGCAGGATCGTGACCGCCTTATCCGGGTGGCGCTCGGCGAACTCGTTGACCGACGCCTCGGCCTCCACGACGTCGCGTTCGATCCCGCTGCGCGGCGGTTGCGGCCGCGACATGGTCTCGTCGAAGAACGCGGGGTCGTCCTGGTGGCAGCCGTAGAAGTGGGCCGAGGACTTGAACACGACCTTGCGCACCGGCGAGTCGGCGCCCGTGCAGGCGGCCAGGATGTTCATGGTCCCCATCACGTTGTTCTCGTGGGCCTTGGAGGACGAGGTCACTGCCGAGTCGACCACCAGGCGCGTGTCGACCACGGTGTCGATCTCCGCCGCCTCGACCACCCGCCGCAGCAGCGCGTGCTGGGCTCCCACCTTCACGTACTCGGTGCGCTCGAGCTCGATCTGCGGCTCCTCGTTGTCGACGCCGATCACGGCCTCGACCTCGGGGAAGGCCTCGAGCGCCTGGGCGAGCCGGCCGCCCCAGTACCTCGAGATGCCGGTGATCAGGATGCGCTTCGAGTCCACGCCGCTACCCGAACCAGACCGACTTGCGCTTGGCGAGCATGTCCCAGAGGTTCTCCTGGATGCGCGCCCGGATCTCGTGGGCCACAGTCTGCACGAGCGCCTTGTCCTCGTGCATGCCCTCCTCCTCGAAGTGGATGGGCTCTAGGAAGCGCAGCTTGAACTTGGCGGGCAGGTAGCCGAGCATGCCGAGCAGCCCGAAGTGCGGGAAGGTCGGGGTGACCGGGAAGTAGAGGAGCCCGGTGAGCCGCTTCATGATGCCGACCTGCGCGAACACGGGAGCGGCCTCCTCCGCGCC
>DASQER010000062.1:0-6004 GCA_035633575.1 Thermoleophilaceae bacterium | reverse complement strand
TCCCATAGCCGACTACCTCGTGAGAGGCCGCCGCGTCAATCGCAGTCATCTGAAGCGACGACTCCTCGCGGAGGGACTGAAGGAGAACCGCTGCGAGCGCTGCGGCATCGACGACTGGCTGGGCGAGGCCCTGGCCATCGCGCTTCATCACGTGAACGGCGACGGCACTGACAACCGGGTCGAGAACCTCGCAATGCTCTGCCCAAACTGCCACGCACAGACGCCGAACTTCTCAGGCAGGAACATGCGGCTCCGCCGCCTGAGCCGGGCCCTTCTTGACGCCGGTGCCGTCCGGCTTGATCCAGGCGCCTCACGAATGCTCCCCAGCGTTCGGCGGGTGGAGGCGGCGTAGGCGGCCTCCGTTAGCCTGCGCCGCCGTGTGGGCTCGCGCCATTCGGGCGCGCGACGCCGGCGGCGCTAGCGGCGCCTGGGAGCCTTGCCGCGCACCCTCACGCGCGGCCGGAGGCTCGTCGTGTGGTCGCGTGCGTCTTTGAGGGTCACGCCGACGCGTGTGGTGCGCCGCAGCCTGCGGCTCGCACGCAGCCCGCGCCAGACCACCGTCGCCGCACGCGCACCGTCGCCGGGGAAGGGCATGCTCAGCGCCCGGCGGCGGGTAAGCGGCCGCAAGCGCCGCCCGCCGGCCAGCACGAAGGCGCGCGGCTTGCCGCGGCGCAGCGTCTTCGGCAGCTTCAGCGAGAAGGACGTGATCGCGGGACCCTCGCGAGCGGCCTTGAGTCGCGCCACGAGCGTTGCCCTGCGGCCCTTGCGGCGGATCGACACGCTCGCGCGCGGGTCGCATCCCGGCGTGGCGAGCTCCTGCTCGAACTGCACCTGCTTGCCGTTGTGCGCGGTCAGCTTCGCGTCGATCGTCCTGTCGGTCCCCTCCGCGCAGAGATCCTGCACCAACGTGAGCAGGGCGTCGGGCCGGCCGCCCTCGAACTCGAGGGTGAAGCTCCGCACGGGCAGGTCGGGATTGGAGGCGAAGGTGTTGCGCGTCCCGAAGTTGCCGGAGTCGACCGCCCCGTCGAGCCGGACGCCGACCGGCGCCGGCAGGATCACCATCAGGCCCGGCAGCGCCGCCGGCGAGTTGAAGGCGATGTAAATGGGGCCCTTGACCGGTGCCGGCTGGAGCGGCGAGTCGATCGTCGCGGTCCCCACGCGCGAGCTCTCCGGGCAGTTGCTCGCGTTGGCCGCGTCGCGCGAGCACGCACGCTGCGCCCCCGGCAGGCTCGGTTGCAGCGAGAGCGGGAGGATCACCTCGGCGCGCTTGAGGGCGGCGTGCTCGGGGTTGAACCTCAGCGTGGTCCTGACCGGCGGGAACTCGTTCACGTCGGTCACGCCCGGCGCGCCCATCGAGCCCTCGGCGGTCGGCGCGAACGGCAGCGAGTCGCAGCCGGTGGGAGTCATCTTGAACTCCTTCTGGGAGAACGTCGTGGGCGCCTCCCAGGAGTTCGCCCGGCTCACCGACGTGCCCTCCGCGCACGAAGTCGGCATGCGCATGAACGGCCCCTTGCTCGCCTGGCCGTTGAACGTCAGGGCGATCCTCTTGATCTGGAGCGCCACTCCGTGCGTGTCCCGAGTTGGTCACCGGGAGCAGCAGCACCGTCGCGTCGACCTCGACGCTGCCCACCAGGGAGTCGGCGGGACACGCGTCGGCCGAGAACTGCTGCTGGGAGCAGAAGGCCGCCGCCTGGGGGTTCCCGAGCAGGCCGGGCTGCAGGCGAACGAAGGCGTCCTTGGCGCTGTCGCTGCCGTTCGTGTAGCTGAACGACTGCGTGATCGTCACGTTCGGATGGCCGCCGCCCTGCTTCGAGCTGGGCTCGACCTTGAAGTCGGTCATCGTGACGTCCGCGGATGCGGATGCGGGCAGCACTGAGAGCGCTGCGAGCCCGAAGACCAGAGCGAATCGCCTCCTCACGGGGCGCACAATACCTCGGTCAGGCAGCGGACTGGTCGGCCCAGTCGCGATACAGCCGCGCGTACGCGCCGCCGGCGTCGAGCAGCTCCTCGTGCGTGCCCTGCTCGGCGACCCCGCCGTGATCGAGAACCACGATCCGCCCGGCGCCGCGGATGGTGGAGAGGCGGTGGGCGATCACGATCGCGGTGCGCCCCGCGAGCAGGCGGCGCAGGCCACGCTCGATCTGGGACTCCGTGCGGACGTCCACGTTCGACGTCGCCTCGTCGAGGATCAGGATGCGAGGGTCGGCGGCCGCGGCTCTGGCGAAGGCCACCAGCTGGCGCTGCCCCGCGGACAGGTGGCCGCCGCGCTCGCCTACCTCGGTGTCGTAGCCATTCGGCAGCCGCTCGATGAACTCGTGCCCGCCGACCGCCTGCGCCGCCGCGACGACGTCCTCGTCGGTCGCCTCCGGGCGGCCGAAGGCGATGTTCTCGCGGATCGTCCCCGAGAACAGGAAGCTCTCCTGCGGCACGATGCCGAGCTGAGAGCGCAGGGAGCGCTCGGTCACGTCCCGGAGGTCGTGGCCGTCGATCATCACGCGTCCCTCGTCCGGGTCGTAGAAGCGGGCCACCAGCTTCGCCAGGGTGGACTTGCCGGCTCCGGTGGCGCCCACGAGCGCCAGCGTCTGGCCCGGCGGGACGGTCAGCGTGACGTCGCTCAGGGCGGGCGCCTCGCCGCCGTAGGAGAACGTCACGCCGTCGAACTCGATCTCCCCGCGCACGCGCGGCAGCTCCACGGCGCCCGGCCGGTCGGCGATGTCCGGCTCCTCGTCGAGCAGCTCGAAGATCTTGTCTAGCGCCGCCATCCCGGCCTGGTAGGTCGTGTAGAGCTGCGAGAGCGCCTGGATCGGGTCGAAGAAGCTCTGGAGGTAGAACACGAACGTGGCGAGCACGCCGATCGTCACGGCGCCGTCGATCACCTGGTTGCCTCCGTAGAGCAGGATCGCCGCGGTCGCGACGGCCGAGAGCAGCTCGACCGAGGGGAAGTAGACCGCGTTCAGGTAGACCGTCTTCATGTTCGCGTCGCGGTGCTCGTCGTTCAGCTCGGCGAAGCGGCGGCGGTGCCGAGGCTCCTGGCCGAACGCGCGCACCACGCGCACGCCGGAGAGCGTCTCCTGGAGGTAGGCCGTGACCTGCGCGATCTTCTCGCGCGTGAGGCGGTAGGCGCCCGCCGAGGCGAGCCGGAACGCGACGCTCGCCACCAGCAGCAGCGGGAAGGTGAGGAAGGTGATCAGGGCGAGGCCCGGGTCGAGCGCGATCAGGATCACGGCCGTCCCGACGAGCGTGAGCGTGGCGGAGAAGAGCGTCGAGATCCCCTCCGTCACCAGCTGGTCGAGCGCCTGGATGTCGTTCGTCAGGCGCGAGATCAGCACGCCGGTCCGGTTGCGCGAGTAGAACCCGATCGACAGCCGCTGGAGATGCTCGAACAGCTCGACGCGGAGGTCCTGGAGTGCGCGCTGGCCGACCCAGTTGATGAGGTAGGTCTGGAGGTAGGTGGCGGCCCAGTTCAAGACCGCCGTCGCGACGAACGCGATCATGATCACCGTGAGCGCGCCGGTGTCCTGCTGCTGGATGCCGTCGTCGATCGCCCGGCCCGCGAGGTAGGGCGGCGCGAGCGCCGCTCCGGTGGAGATCCAGAGCGATGCCAGCATCAGCAGCACACGCCCGCGGTAGGGGCGCAGCAGGCTGATCAGGTGGCGCAGGCGGCTCGCGCGGTTCACAGCCCCGCCACCTCGCGCTCGGGGTCCTCGCGCGTGAGGAACACCTGGTCGGGCAGCCCCTTCTCGGCGATCTCGCGGTAGAGCGGGGAGCTCTCGAGCAGCTCGGCATGCGTCCCGCGGGCGACGATCTCGCCGCGCTCGAGGACGACCACCTCGTCGGCGAGCGCGATGGTGGACAGCCGGTGCGCGATCACGAAGGTCGTGCGTCCCTCCATCACCTCGCCGAGCGCGGACTTGATGCGGTTCTCGGTGGTGGCGTCGACGCTCGAGGTGGCGTCGTCCAGGATCAGGATGCGCGGCTCGGCGAGCAGCGCGCGGGCGATCGCCACGCGCTGGCGCTGCCCGCCGCTGAGCGTCAGGCCGCGCTCGCCGACCAGCGTGTCGAGGCCCTCGGGCAGCTCGTCCAGCAGCTCGGCCAGCCCGGCGCGCTCGGCGGCCGCGACGATCTCCTCCTCGCTCGCGTCCGGCCGCGCGTAGGCGATGTTGTCGCCGAGCGTCGCGGAGAACAGGAACGCGTCGTCCGACACCACCGCCACCTGCCCGCGCAGCGAGGCTGGGTCCACCGCGCGCACGTCCACGCCGTCCACGAGCACCGTGCCCTCGTCCACGTCGTAGAGGCGCGGGATCAGCATCACGAGGGTGGTCTTGCCGGAGCCGGTGGGCCCCACGAGCGCGACGGTGCGGCCGGGCTCCACGTCCAGGTCCACGTCGCGCAGCACCGGCTCCTCGCCGTCGTAGCCGAAGGTCACGCCGCGCAGCTCCACGCGTCCTCCCCCCGGCGGGAGCGGCTTGGCGTCAGGCGCCGCCGTGAGGCGCGGCTCGCGGTCGAGCAGCTCGAACACGCGCGTGCCGCTCGCCACGGCGCGCTGGGCCATCCCGAGCGCCATGCCGAGCCAGCGCATCGGGCCGGTGAGCATGAGGACGTAGCCGTAGAACGCGATGAACTCGCCCACCGTGATGCTCCCGTCGATCGCCTGCCTGCCGCCGACGAGGAGCAGGGCCGCGAGCCCGAGCTGGGGGAGGAAGCCGATGAACGGCGCGTAGAACGCGCGCAGGCGGGTGGAGATCATCGACTGGTCGAACACGCGCGCGACCGCCCTGCTGAAGCGGCGCAGCTGGCGCCGCTCCTGCGCGAAGGCCTTCACCACGCGCACGCCGCTGATGTTCTCCTCGGCCTCCGCGGTCAGCTCGGCGATGCGCTGCTGCACCTCCTGCGTCGCCGGCCGGTTGCGCTGCCCGTAGCGGTAGGCGATCCAGATCACGAACGGGGTGGGGGCGAGCGCGACCGCCGCGAGCCGAGGATCGAGCGCGAACATCACGATCGCGGCGATCGCGATCGTGATCGCCGACTGGACCAGGAAGATGAGGCCGTAGCCGAGGAAGAAGCGCACCGCCTGCAGGTCCACCGTGGCGCGCGACATCAGCTGGCCCGTCTGCTGGCCGTCGAAGAACGCGAGCTCGAGCGACTGCAGGTGCTGGTACATGCGGTTGCGCAGGTCGTACTCGACGCCGAGCGAGACCCGGCCGGCCACCACGCGGCGCGCGACGCTGAAGCCGAGCCGCAGCACGCCCGCCCCCGCCACGGCGAGCGCCAGCGGCCGGAGGTTCGTGCTGTGGGCCCTGATGTCGTCGACGGTGCGGCCGACGAGGTACGGCACGAGCACGCTGACGCCCATCGCCGCGGCCGCGAGCACGAAGGAGAGGATCACGCCGCGGCGATAGGGGCGGAGAAAGCCGAGCAGGCGCCAGAAGGTCCTCACCGCCTCTCAACACTAGAGGCGGCTCTTCGTTTTGCAGGAGCGCAACGGGGGGAGCAGAACTCTCAGGTGATGGGAAGGACCCCGGCACCGGTCGCGATCCACCGCTTGAGCCCGGCGGAGCAGCGCGTCCTCGCCTGCTTCCTCTCCGGCCGCCTGGCCGCGGGACAGGTTCATGCCGAGCTCGCGCAGGCACGCCTGCCCGCGCAGGCGCCGCCTGCGATCCCGGCGCAGACGCCCGTGCAGCCGGCGCCCACGCCCGCGGTCGCGGCCTAGCTGTAGCGACCGTGTAGTCCGATCCGTCCTGGATACTCGGCCTGTGCCACCCGTCCGAGGGAGCCGGGTTCAGGAGATCCACGACGTCGTGCGCGGGGCGACGTCGACGCATGAGCATCTGCGCTCCCGCATCACATTCGTGGTCGTCGCGACGCTGCTGCTGGACGCTGTAGCGAGCCTTCTGATCTTCGCCTTCGAGCGCCATGCGAGCGGCACCAAGATCACGAATCTCGGCGACGCACTGTTCTGGACGAGCACGCAACTCCTGACCGTCTCGTCCCAGCTGCCAAACCC
>DASQER010000061.1:0-9349 GCA_035633575.1 Thermoleophilaceae bacterium | reverse complement strand
GAAGCGCTCCGGCGGCCGCCTTCACCCCGCATGGGCAGGCGACGGGTGCGCTGGGGCAATATCGGATGGTTGGCTGCGCTGCTCGCCGCCGGCCTCCTGATCGCCACGAGCGGACGTGATCCCGAGCCGCCGCCCCCTCGGCCACGGGGGCTGCCCGATCTCGAGAGCGCTCCACGGCTGCGGCCGTCTGACCGCATCCTCGACAGGAAGGAGGTAACCCACCACCGGCGCACGCAGAGTCGCCCGGATCATCCAGCCGCGGCGGCCCCGCCGCCGCCACCGCCACCCACCAGCGGCGAGTTCACGCCCGACCCGGCGCCGCCTTAGGGCGGTGCCCGGTGCGCAGCGATGCTTTAGCCGCCGACCGGCGCGTGGCCGCGGCGCTTCGCCTCGATGTCGGCGAGCTGGTCGTCCACCCAGTCGCCCGGGTGGCGCGCGGTGACGATCCGCTTCTGGCCCTGCGCGCGCCATGAGCGCTCCTCGGCGGACATCGTGAGCGCACGGTGGATCGCGTCCGCCTGCTCCTGCACGTCGAACGGGTTGACCGAGAGCGCGAACTCCGCGAGCTCCTCGTGCGCCCCGGTGTTCTCGCTCAGCAGCGAGACGCCGTTGCGCTCGTTCACGAGCGGCCCCTCCTTCGCGATCAGGTTCATGCCGTCGAACATCGCGTTGACCATCAGCAGGTCGTAGTGCTTGTAGGCCGCGATCGCCTCCTCGAGGTTCTCGCGCAGGCGCAGCTCGATCGGCATCCAGTCCGTAGTGCCGTGCCGGTGGTTCACCACCGCCACGAGCGCCTCGATCCGCTCCAGGTACTCCGCGTACTCCGGCACGTCCTGCCGGGACGGGATCAGGTGCGCGATGAAGGTCACCTGCTCCTTGAACTCAGGGTGCTGCTCGAGGAACAGGTCGAAGGCCGTGAAGCCGCGCAGCACGTTCTTCGACAGGTCCGCCCGGTCCACGCGCAGGATCAGGTGCTCGCGCCGGCGGCGCAGGATCTCGCGCTCGTACTCGTGCACGGCCGGCCGCTGGGCGGTCCGCTGGAAGGTCTCGGCGGAGATCGGCAGGGGGTAGGAGCGGACCCAGACGTCGCGGCCGTCGAACTTCACGACGCCCGCCTCCTCGTCCACCTCGAGGTCGAACAGCTCGCGGCAGCAGAGCAGGAAGTTGCGCCGGTACGAGCGCGTGTGGAAGGCGATGATGTCGTTCGAGAGGATGCCCTCGTAGATGTCCTCGCGCATGTCGGCCGGCAGCACGCGCCACGCGTCCGGCTGGGTCCACGGGATGTGCACGAAGTGGTGGAGGAACAGGTCCGGCCGCTCCCTGCGGATGAACTTCGGCGCCAGGTAGAGGTGGTAGTCGTGGAGCATCACGACCGCCTCCTCCTCGTCCTCGAGCTCGTCGAGCACCGCCCGCGCCAGGTCCTCGTTCACTGTGCAGTAGCCCCGCTCGTAGGCCTCCACCTCGTGGCGCCCGATGTCCGGGGCGTTCGAGAGGTCCCAGAGGTAGTGCTGGATGAACCACAGCAACGGGTTGGCCACGACGTTGTAGAAGCGGTCGTAGGCCTCCGGGTCGCTCGTCACGAGCCTGACCCGGTAGGTCTCTCCGTCCAGTTCCACGGGGAACGAGCGGTCCCCGTGGCGCTCGGCCACCTCCGCGTCCTCGTCCGTCATGGCGGAGGCCACCCAGACGGCGTCGCGATGGTGCACGAGCCCCTTGAGCGCGGTCACGAGCCCGCCGCCGCCCCGCTTCGCCTCCCCCCCCTCGAACGTGGCGGGGCCGCGGTTCGAGACGAGGACGAGGGGGGTATCGGGCCTCATCTGTGGTCCCGGAAGAGCCTCAGCCAGTCGCGTAGGAGGCGGGGGGTGAGGAAGTGCTCGCGCACGTGCTCCTTGCCCGCGCGGCCGAGCCGCTTTCCGAGCTCCGGCTCGCGCAGGATGCGCAGCGCGCGCTCGGCGCACTCCTCCGGAGAGGAGACCAGGTAGCCGGTCTCCCCGTCCTTGACCTGGAGCGGGATCCCGCCGACGTCGCCGCCGATGAACGGCCGGCCCTTCCAGAGCGCCTCGGAGACCGTGAGCCCGAAGCCCTCGCGGGTGGACTTCTGAATCAGCACGTCGGCCTGCGACTGGAAGGCGTTCACCTCGATGGCCCCGACGCTGTTGAGGTTGTTGAGGATGTGGATGTCGGGGTCGCCGTCCGCGTAGGCCATGGTCGAGTTGAAGAACTCCCAGCCCTCCGGGTCGTCGGTGGCCATCGATCCCACGAGCGCGAGCTGCACCTCGGGCATCGCCGCCGTCACCTCCCGGTAAGCGTCGATCACGCCCATCGGATCCTTCCACGGGTCGAAGCGCGACACCTGGCACAGCAGCGGACGGTCGACATCGATGCCGAACTGGTTGCAGACGAAGGCCGCGTCCTCCGGCGAGAGCGCCATGTTCTTGGGCGACAGCGGATCGATCGCCGGCGGGCAGATGTGCACGCCGCCGGTCGCCCCGTCGAGCCCCGCCGGCACGTACTGCTGGAGGTGCCAGACCGAGGCGTCGTACTCGCGCACGAGCGGGACGAGGTGGTCGATGGCGTCCGGGTTCGGCGTGGAGAGGTCGATGTGGCAGCGCCAGACCCACAGCTTGCTCTTCTCCGGCACGTGCTTGCGAATCGCCGCCGGCTGCGGGTCGTGCACGATGATCACGTCCCAGCCGCCCTCGATCTCCTTGGCGTTCAGCGCGTTGTAGCGCTCGTAGATCTCCCACTCCTCGTCCGTGAGCGAGTCCGGGTTGCCCTGGAGGGCGTTGTGGAGGCGCTTCGTCGCGTTGTAGAACTCCTCGCGCCCGAGCATCACCTGCCAGTCGGACTCGATCCCCACGTCGTTCATCAGCGGGATGAGCGTGTAGAGGATCTCCGATACGCCGCCGCCGAACGCGGTCGCGGACAGGTGGAGGACCCGCAGGCCCTCGAGGTCCGCCGCGATCTCGCGGATCTCCTGGACGAGCGGCCTACCGGCCAGATGCGTGTAGTCGGCGAGGCTCTTGCTGCCTACCGAAACCGGCGTCAGCACAGCGCGGCAGACTAGCCCGTGGACTCGCTGAGGTACTTGACGAGACGCGTGCGGCCGTTCGCGAAGTCCGCCTGATCGACGGTGGCCTCGATGATCGCGCGGCTCAGCTCCTGCTCGGACGCCGCGACCGGGCCCGAGGTCCCGTCGAGGTCCATCATCAGGTGGTCGTCGCCGAGGTGGAAGGAGAAGCTCAGCCGGCCCCCGTCCTCGCCGGCGCGGCTGTCGTCGACGTAGTCGTTCGCGGCCTCCGTGATGGCCAGCTTCAGGTCCGCGACCTCCTCCGGCGAGAGCGGCGTGAGGCGGCATACGGCCGATAGCGCGAGCCTGGCCAGCACGAGGTAATCCGCCCGCGCTGGAATGGTCAGCGAGACATCGCGCCCCTCCGTCACCTGGGGTACCTCCACCGGGACCACACTACCCGGAAACCGCGCGCGAGAACCCCGCATCAAGCGCCCTGAGAATGGCCGCATGCAGAGCGGGATTCCCGCTCGCCACCACGGACATCTGGAACTCGTGCGCGGAGCCGAGCAGCGGGCACGCGCCGAGCGGGCGCCCGTAGGCGTCGCTCACGACGGCGCCGGCCTCTTCCAGGATCAGCGCCGCGGCCGCCAGGTCGTAGGGGGAGTTGTTGAGCACGGCCCCGCCGCCCACGCGCTCGAACTCGGCGCGCATGTCTGCGACCTCGTCGCTCAGGCGCGGGCCGGGCTCCACGTAGGCGTCGAGCTGGCCCGTGACCACCCGCGTCATGTCGAACGCCGCCGAGCCGAGCTCGAACGTGGCGCCGCCCACCGACGACGCGTCGATCAGGTCCCCGAGCACCGCGGCCATGGGACGCGCCGGGCGCCCGCGGAACCCGTAGGTCCAGAACATGCGCTCGACCAGCTCGTTGCGCGACAGCCGCACCGGCGGCCCCTCCACGACTCCCGCGCCCCGCTCGGCGAGGAAGACCTGGCCCGATGGGATCTCCACGACGCAGCCGACGGTCACGTCCGCCATCGCCGGCTCGCCGTCGAGCGGCGCCGCCGCCACCGAGACGCAGCACGACTCGAGCCCGGCGAGCGCGGGGCGGGTGCCGTCGATCGGGTCGACCACGAGGACCGTGCGGGCGGGTCCCGCGGGCTCCACCAGCCCGCGGTCCTCCGAGTAGAACGCCACGTCGGGCGCGCGCTCGGCGAGGAAGGCCTCGAGCTCGCGCTCGGCCTCCGCGTCGATCGCGAACGTCACGTCGCCGCCCGCGGCCTCGGCCTCGTGGGCACGGGCGGCGTGCGAGCCGAGGTGCGGCAGGACGCGCTCGCGCAGCGCCAGGGCGAGGTCGCGAACGAGCGCGCGCATGCCTAGGGGCGCACGCCGGCGGGGCGCCGCCCGAGCTCGACGTCGATCGTGCGCCGCCTCCCGTCGCGCAGGAGCGCGAGGCGCACCTCCTCGCCGGCGCTCCTCGCGCTGATCTCGTCGGCGAGGTCGTGCTCGCGCGTGAGCTCCTCGCCGTCCACGGCCACGATCAGGTCGCCCCCGCCGGCGATGCGGTCCTGGCCCTGGAACGAGATCTCGTCGTCGCCGGCCTCGATGCCGGCATCCTCGGCCGGGCTGCCGGCCACCACCTGCTGCACGAGCGCACCGGTGTCTACGGCGAGGTCGAGCCGGTCCGCCAGCTGCGGCCAGATGGTCAGCGTCTCCACGCCCAGGTAGCCGTAGTCCACGCGGCGCTTCTCGCGCAGCTCGCGCAGCGAGCGGCGCACCGCGTCGACCGGGACGGCGAAGCCAACCCCCTCGCCGCCGCCGGACTGCGACTTGATCTGCGCGTTGATGCCGATCACCCGTCCCTCGGCGTCGAGCAGCGGCCCGCCCGAGTTGCCGGGGTTGATCGCCGCGTCGGTCTGGATGACGTCGCCGATCTGGAACTGCGTGAGCGAGCGGATCGTGCGGTCGAGCGCCGAGATCACGCCGATCGAGAGCGACTGGCGCTCGCCGAACGGGCTGCCGATCGCGGCCACCGGCTCGCCGACGGAGATCGTGTGCGACTCGCCGAGCCGCAGCGGCGTGAGCGACAGCCCCTCCGGGTCCACCTTCAGGAGCGCGACGTCCGCGTTCGGGTCGTGGCCGACGATCTCGGCCGGTACCCGGTTGCCGTCGAGGAACTCGACGAACACCTGCTCCGCCTTCGCGGTGTCGGCGCCCTGGCCGGTCGTGACCACGTGCGCGTTCGTCGCGATGTAGCCGTCGCCGTCGAGCAGGAACCCCGAGCCCTGGCCGCCCTCGCCCTCGTCCTCGAGCAGGCTCGTGCCCTGGCCGAACAGCGACAGGACGGTCACGACGCCGGGTGAGAGCCGGTCGTAGATCTGGGCCGGGTCGAAGCCGCCCTCGCGGCCCAGGCCCTCGACCACCTGCACGCGCGTCGTCGTGACCTTGCTCCTGCCGGCGGGCTCGTCGCCATCGGCGTTGCCGTCGCAGCCCGCCGCACAGAGCAACAGCGCCGCGGCGGCCAGCGCCGCCGCCCGCCTCACCAGGTCGTACCGTCCGCGGGCAGCTCGAGCGTGAATGCCGTGCGGTCGTGCTCCGTCGAGAGCAGCAGGCGCCCGTCCATCCGCTCGGCCAGCTCGCGGGCGATCGCGAGTCCGAGGCCGGCGCCGCGAGCGGCGTCGCCCGTGTAGAAGCGCTCGAACACCTTCGCGCGCGCCCCGGCCGGGAGGCCGGGCCCCGTGTCGGCCACCGTGAGCTCGGCGGCGCCGTTGTCGCGGTGTGCCCTCACAGTTACGTCCGTGCCCTCCGGTGTGTGGCGCAGGGCGTTGTCGAGCAGGATACGCATGATCTGCGCGACCCGTTCCCGGTCGCAGCAGGCGCTCGGGCCCTCGTCGGGCACCTCGAGCCGCAGCTCCGTGCCGTGCTCCGCGAGCCGCGGATGGAACTCGCCCGCGACCGAGCGGGTGAGCTCCGCGAGGTCCACCGGCTCCGTCTGCAGCTCGACCGAGCCGGAGTCGAGCCGCGACAGGTCGAGCAGGTCCACGGACAGCTTCTGCAGCCGCGCCACCTGCTCGCTCATCGTCTCGAGGAACTCGCGCCGCGTCTCCTCGTCCAGCTCCTCGTCCTGGAGCAGCTCGACGAACCCGCTCAGCGAGAAGATCGGCGTGCGCAGCTCGTGCGAGGCGGTGGCGATGAACTCCTTGCGCGCGACGTCGACCTGGCGGAGCTGCTGCTGCATCCGGTTGAAGGTGTGGGTGAGCTGGCCGAGCTCGTCCTTCGAGCTCACGGGGAGCGGCTCCATGAAGCGGCCCTGCGCGACCTCGCGGGCGGCATTCTCCAGCCGGCCCACGCGCCGCGCGAGCCGGGCCGCCACGAGATAGCCGCCGATCAGCGCAATCAGGAGCGCAGCCCCGCTGGCCAGCAGCACGCGGTCGCGCACGAAGGCGACGGTCTCGCGCACGTCCTCGAAGTCTCTCGAGTAGAACGCCACGCGCGGCGGCCTGCCGCGCGTGCGGAGCGGCTGCGCCACCATCCCGATCTGCTCGTCGCGGAAGGTGTCGTAGCGGTGTTGGGTGCGGTGCGTTCGGATCGCTCGCCGGGCGAGCGTGTCGTTGAACGGGACCAGCTCGCGTGAGCCGTCCACGGGGTAGAAGCCCGGATCGCGAGCGCGGCTCGGCTCGCGCTGCCAGTCCCGCACGGTGACCCGCGCGTCGGTGGCGTCGGCCGCCGCGCGGATGCGCCGGGCGAAGTCCTTCCGCGACGGCTCCCTACCGCCCACGAGCGGGAGCTCGAGCACCGGCCTGGCGGCCTTGGCCTCCTCCTCGAGATTCTGGAGCCGCCGCTCCTTCAGGTTCTGCTCGAGCTGGGGCACCACCAGGAACCAGATGGCCGCGAACGCCGCCGCGGTGATCAGGAGGAAGATGAAGGCGAGCTTGTGGCGGAGCGAGTGCAGGCGGCTCATGATTCCCGGAAGCGGTAGCCGACGCCGCGCACCGTGAGGATCAGCTCGGGGGTCTTCGGCTCCTCTTCGAGCTTCTCCCGCAGGTGGCGGATGTGGACGTCGATCGTGCGCGGGTCGCGGTAGGAGGCATCCCCCCACACGCCTTCGAGCAGCATCGTCCGGCTGAAGACCCGTCCCGGCGTGCGCGCCAGGGCGGCGAGGATCTCGAACTCCACGTAGGTGAGGCGCACCGACTCGCCGCGCGCCACGACCGAGCGCTTCTCGAAGTCGACCTGCAGGTCGCCCGCGTCGATCGGCTCCTCGAACTGGGCCTCAGGCTGCGCGAGCGCGGCGCGGCGCAGGACGGCCTTCACGCGGCTGCGGAACTCGCGCACCGAGAACGGCTTCGTGATGTAGTCGTCCGCGCCGAGCTCGAGGCCGAGCACCTTGTCGGTCTCCTCCGTCTTCGCCGTGAGCATGATGATCGGAACCGTGCTGCGCGAGCGGATGGCCCGGCACACGTCGAAGCCGTCCATCCTCGGCAGCATCACGTCGAGCACGACGAGGTCGAAGTTGCCCTCGCGGAGACGCTCGAGCGCCTCCCTTCCGTCGAGCGCGGGGATGACGTCGTAGCCCTCCTTGCGCAGCGGGTAGGTGAGCAGCTTCTGGAGCGAGAGCTCGTCGTCCACGAGCAAGATGCGAGGGGCAGACGCCGTCAACCTTCCGGATTGTAGGACGCTGCGCAACGGCGTAGGACGCTGCAACGACTAGGTTGATCCGCGGTGATAGAGCCGCGGGTATACCGGGCCGCCTTCGTGCCGGCGCTGCTGGCCGTCGTGCTGGCGATGTTCTCCTTCGGGAGCCGCCCGCGGCCGCTGCCGCAGGGACTGGCCGCCGACGTGCTGTTCGACGGCGTCCAGGCGGCTGACCTCGCGGCCCGCATCGCCACGGAGTCGCCGGACCGGCGCCCGGGTACGCGCGGCGACCTCGCCACGGCGGACCTCGTGGCGGACGCCTTCGCGGCGCGCGGCTTCGGCGGCGGGCGCGGGTCCAGGCCGGAGCTGCAGCGCTTCAGCCACGCGGGCCACGAGCTCGTCAACGTGATCGGACGCCGGGCCGGGCGCTCGCGGCGCCAGATCGTGATCGTCGCCGCCCGCGACGCGGCGGTCGCTCCGGAGGCGCCCGGCAGCGCCGCCGATACCGCCGCCCTCATGCAGCTCGCGCGTGTCTTCCAGGGCCGCCCGTCGCAGAAGACGCTCGTGCTGGCCTCGGTGGACGGGTCGAACCTCGGCGAGGTGGGAGCCAAGCAGCTGGTCGGGGCGCTCCCCGCGCCGGAGTTCGTCGACGCGGTGCTCGTGATGTCGGATCTCGGCTCGCGCACGAGCCGCGGCCCCGTCCTCCAGGCCTGGTCGAACGACTCGCGCCGCGCGGGCATCGGGCTGCAGCGGACCGCGGCCGACTCCATTCGCCAGGAGCTCGGCCGCTCGGCGGGCGGCAGCGGCGCGCTCGGCCAGCTCGCCCGGCTCTCGTTCCCGATCGGCATCGGCGCCCAGGGAGTGCTGCTCGAGCAGGGCTACGACGCCGTCCGCATCTCAGGCAGCGGCGAGCTGCCGCCCGGCGGCGACGGGCCCGTGGGCGCGATCGACGAGGACCGCCTCGGGATGCTCGGGCGGGCCACGCTCAGGACGCTGACCGCGATCGACCAGGGGCCGCGCCCGCGGCATGGCCCCGAGAGCTACCTCCTTACGGTGAGCCAGGTGCTGCCGGGCTGGGTCCTGTCGCTGCTGGCCGGCACGCTGCTGCTGCCCGTGCTGGTGGCCTCCGTCGACGCCTTCGCGCGAGCGCGCCGGCGTCACGTCGACGTGCTGCTGTGGCTGCGCTGGGTCGGCGCGTGGGTGGCACCGTTCCTGGCCGCGCTGGCCTTCGCCCAGCTCCTTGCGCTCCTCGGCGCCACACCCGCGCCGCCGCCCGCGCCGGTCCCGCCCGAGGTCCTGCCGCTTGACGGGCCGGCGCTGGGAGTGCTCGGCGGCGTGGCCGCGGTGATGGTGCTGGCGCTGCTGCTCGCCCGCTGGCTGGCCGCCCGCCCCGATCCGGGGCTGCGCGAGCCGCTCGAGCCGGGGGCCGGCGTCGCGCTAGCGCTGGCGATCGCGGCTGGCTCCCTGCTGCTCTGGCTCGTGAACCCCTACGCGGGACTGCTGGCGGTCCCCGCCGCGCACCTGTGGATGCTCACGGTGCTCTCGCGGCCAATGCCCCCGAAACGCCTCCGCGCCGCCATGGTCGCCGCCGGCACGGCACCGGCCTTGCTGGTCTCGCTGTATTACTGGTTCGCGCTCTCGCTCAACCCGCTGGAGGGCGCGTGGTACCTGCTCATGCTGGTCAGCGGCCACAGCATCGGGATC
>DASQER010000060.1:0-1728 GCA_035633575.1 Thermoleophilaceae bacterium | reverse complement strand
CTGGGAGCACACGACCTCTCCACCGCCGATCCCGACAGGTATGCACGCAGCCGTCCTTCAGACGCTCGAGTTCACGCACATCGTGGATGTGCTGCGCGGGTGCGCCGTCACGCCGCTCGGTGCCGAGCGCCTGGCGGGCCTCAAGCCAAACGCCGACCCCCGCAAAGTCGCGCAGTTGCTCGCTGCCACATCCGAAGGCGTGCGTTTCAACGAGCTGGTTGGAGGATTCACGCTGTCAGCGCCGGCCGATCTCGCGGCCATTCTTGCCGCTCTGGCCGTGGAGGGCCGGGCCCTGGAGCCGTTGCGGTTGCTTGGCCTCGCCGAGTACCTCGAGTCGGTCGAGACGACCCGCGGCGCTATCCGCCGGACCGAACACGCGTTTCCCATCCTGAAGGCCCTTGCCGAGAGCGCGGCGTCGTTCCGGGGGGAAATCGCGGAGACGCGCCACAAGATCGAGCCCTCGGGGGAGGTCGTCGACGGCGCCAGTCCGGAGCTGAAGGGGGTGCGCGAGCGCCTCCGGCGCCAGCGGACCAGGCTGAAGGGCACGCTGGAGTCCTTCCTCCGGAACCGCGACACGGCCAAGTACCTGCAGGACCAGGTCGTGACCGACCGCAATGGCCGTTTCGTGCTGGTGGTGCGCGCCGAGTACCGATCGGCCATCCCGGGAATCGTCCACGGCAGTTCGTCAAGCGGCGCCAGCCTGTACCTCGAACCCCTGAGCACGGTCGAGATCAACAACGACATCGTGGCGCTGGAGCAGCAGGAATCGGAGGAGGTCCGGCGGATCCTGCTCGGCCTCACCGACCAGTACCGGCGCCGGGCGCTCGACCTGCAGCGCACGATCGAAACGGCCACCGAGCTGGACGTCGTGCAGGCCAAGGCCAGGCTGTCGGCGATGGTCAGCGGCGTCGAGCCGGCGCTCTCGGGCGACGGCGCGTTCGAACTGCTCGCCGCCCGGCATCCGCTGCTCATCCCGGCGATCGCGCAGCGCCTCGCCGAGGCCCGCGCGGCGGCGTCGAACGCGCCGGAGCACGGCCCCGTGCCGGTCGACGTGAAGCTCGTCCCCGGCACGACGGTGCTGGTGGTGACCGGGCCCAACACGGGCGGGAAGACGGTGGCGCTGAAAACAGCGGGGCTGCTCGCGCTGATGGCGCAGGCCGGGCTGCACGTGCCGGCCGAGCACGGGTCGCGGGTCCCGGTGTTCCGATCCGTGTTCGCCGACATCGGCGACGAACAGTCGATTGCCGCGAACCTGAGCACGTTCTCGTGGCATATCGCGAACATCGTCCAGATGGACCGGTCGCTGGCGCTCCCGGCACTGGTGCTGCTCGATGAAGCCGGGGCGGGAACCGACCCGGTGGAGGGCGGCGCGCTCGGTCTCGCGATCGTGGACCACCTCCGGAAGCGCGGCGCCCACGTCGTCGCCACGACGCACTACGAGCCGCTGAAGTCGTATGCCTCGACGACGGCCGGCGTTGCCTGCGCCGCGTTCGGGTTCGATCCCGAGACGTTCGCGCCGACCTACCGGCTGGCCTACGGCACACCGGGGCGCAGCCTGGCGCTGGAGATTGCGGGGCGGCTGGGTCTCGACCAGGCGATTCTCGACGAGGCGCGGGGCAACATCTCGGCGCGGGAGGCGCAGCTGGCCGAGCACCTGGCGAAGATCGACGCCGACCTGCGCAGCCTCGACCACGAGCGGCGCCTCGTCGCCCGCGAGCGCGAGGCGCT
>DASQER010000059.1:0-3310 GCA_035633575.1 Thermoleophilaceae bacterium | reverse complement strand
GTGCGCGGCTGAAGTCGAACTGAGCGTCGGCGCTCGGGAGGCCCGTGTCCATGGGCATCGTCCGAGAGTACTCAGGGGACGAGCAGTACGGGGCGCCCCCGACTGGTCAGGTTCGCCGCCGCGTCCGCGGCGAAAGCCGTGATGAGCGCGCGCACGCTGCGGCCCTGCGCCAGCTCCCTGCGAAGCGCACGCGGCAGCCGCAGAACGAGCCTGCCGTAGCCGCGCTCGGGGGGCTCGATTGCGGCGGCGCGCAGCGTGCGTTCACGCTCGCCGACCGTGACCGTGGCGGTCGCCCCGCTCAGGCAGTCCGCGTCCGGGCAGCGCACGGCCACCGCGATTCCGCCGGCGGCGAGCGCGCGCTGGCGTGCCGCGATCCGTGCGCGCAGCCGCGGGGGCTCGACGTCGTCGCGCACGGGCTCGGCGCACTTGTCCGCGACGAGCCGGCGCGCCTCGTCCAGGTGGCGCTGATAGCCGGAACGGTTCTCGGGGGCGGGCCGCTCCACGTCGGCGATCCAGATCCCGAATGCGCTCTTGTCCGCCGCCGGGTCGGGACGTCCCTCAGCGACACGGCGCTGGCGCACGGCGCCGGCCGTGTCGAGGAACCAGTGCAGCTGGAGGTCGGGCTGGCGCGGGAAGCCGCGGTAGTCACCCGTGTTCAGGCTCTCGTGCATGCCGAAGAAGCCGTGGTAGCTGCCCCCGCGAAGGTTGCGCAGGCCGCTCTCGGCGATGCCCGCCATCACGGGCAGCTCGTGAGGCAGCCCGCGCTCCGCGGCACCGCGAGCCATCCAGCGCGCGATCCGCTCCGTCGCGCCATCGTCACCCGGGTAGGTGGCGGGGCAGGGCTCGATGAAGTCGGGGGCGGGCGCGCCGCCCTGCGCCAGGGCGGCGGGGGCTAGCGCGAGCAGGGCGACGACGCTCGCCACGAGGACGATCGGGCGGGCCACGGCCCGCCATCCTGGCACGAACCTCGGTCAGCCGACCACGAGCCGGAACGCCGCTTCCTGCGCCGTGAAGCGCGCCGAGCCGGCGACCGTGACCTGCCACGCCTCGCCGGCCAGCAGCTCGCGCCCATCGCAGTCGACGAGGCACGTCAGCGGCTTCGCGCTGAGGCCGGCGGTCACGGCGCCGAGCCCGTAGGCCAGTGGTCCGAGCCGCCGTTTCCACGAGCGCGCGTGCTGCGCGGCCGGCGCGGGCAGCCCGGCGCTCGACACGTTCACGAACGGCCGCTGCCGGCCCGATGCTGCCGTCGCCACCCGCAACGACCAGGCGATCGGCGCCGGACTCGACCGCCTGCTCGAGCTCCTCGATGCCGAAGCGCTTCACCTCGGTGCCGAACGAGCGCAGCCGCTCGGCGCACAGCTCGGGATCGCTCGACCCGGACCGCTCGTTGGCCACGAGCGCCACCGTGGTAACCGTGCGTGCACGCTCTGCCTGCGTCTTCCCTGACGCTCCTGCTCGTGCCATGCTCCTCGCCTCAATGGGTGCCCTGGACAGCGGTTTCGCAATCGCGGACGAGCTCTGATGGCGCGCGTCTTCGTGACCCGCCGGCTGCCCGGCGACGCCCTCGGCCGCCTCGAAGCCGAGCACGACGTGGAGGTGTGGCCCGAGCGCCTGCCGCCCCCGCGCGACGAGCTGCTCGCGCGCGCGCCCGAGCTCGAGGGCCTGCTGTCCCTGTTGACCGACCCGGTGGACGCCGAGCTGATCGACGCGGCTCCGCGCCTGCGCGCGATCTCGAACTACGCGGTGGGCGTGGACAACGTGGACGTCGAGGCCGCCAGCGCACGCGGCATCCCGGTGGGGAACACGCCCGGGGTCCTGACCAAGTCGACCGCGGACCTCGCGCTCGCCCTGATGCTCGGCATCGCGCGCCGGCTCGCCGAGGGGGAGGCCTTTGTGCGCGCCGGCGAGTGGGCCACCTGGGAGCCCGGGCTGATGCTGGGACGCGACCTCCACGGTGCGACCGTCGGCATCGTCGGCTACGGCCGCATCGGCCAGGCGGTCGGGCGGCGGCTCGGGGGCTTCGGGTGCGAGCTGCTCACCACGAGCCGCAACGGCGGGGTGCCGCTCGAGGAGCTGCTCGAGCGCTCCGACTTCGTGACCCTCCACTGCCCGCTCACGCCGGAGACGCGCGGCCTGATCGGCGACGAGTCGCTCGCCCGGATGAAGCCGACGGCCTACCTGGTGAACACGGCCCGCGGCCCTGTGGTCGACGCGGACGCGCTCGCGCGCGCGCTCCACGGCGGCGAGATCGCGGGCGCGGCGCTCGACGTGACCGACCCGGAGCCGCTGCCGGGAGACCATCCGCTGCTCGCCGCGCCCAACCTGCTCGTGGTGCCGCACATCGCCTCCGCCACGCACGCCACGCGCGGGCGGATGGCGGACATCGCGGTGGACAACCTGCTCGCCGGGCTGGCCGGCGAGCCGATGCCGCATTCCGTGAACGCGGATGCGCTCACTCCCCAAGCACCTTGATGATCATCCGCTTCGGCCGTCCGCCGTCGAACTCCAGGTAGAAGACCTGCTGCCACGGCCCCAGGTCGAGGCGCCCGTCGGTGACCGGCACGATCACCTGGTGGTGAACCAGGAGGTTCTTGAAGTGGGCGTCGCCGTTGTCCTCGCCGCCGCGGTGATGGCGGTAGTCGCCGGGGTCGGGCAGCAGCTGGCGGGCGACCTCGTTCGCAGGTGGCTTCCAGCTGGGCGGCGCCAGCTTGTCGAGCCACTCGAGCACGTCCTCGTGGAGGCCGGGCTCGTCGTCGTTGATCCAGACGGCGGCCGTGATGTGCATCGCGGCGACGAGCACGAGGCCCTCCGCGATGCCGGCCTCGTCGACCGCCTCCTGCACCTCCTCGGTGATGCGGATGAACTGGCGGCGGCTCTCGGTGTTGAACGTCCGGTGGATCGTGTGAGACTTCATCGCTCGTGAACCTCGGTCTCGAAGGCAGGGTCTGCGTCGTCACGGGCGGCACGCGCGGCATCGGCGCCGCCACGGCCGGCATGCTCGCGCAGGAGGGCGCGCGCGTGCTGTCCGTGGCCCGCCGCGACGCAGACATAGACCTGGACCTGACCGCTCCCGACGCGGGCGAGCGGGTGCTCGAGGCATGCCCCGAGCCGCCCTGGGCGCTCGTGAACAACGCGGGCTCGAGCCAGGCCCGCTCGCTGGACGACCTGAGCGACGCGGACTGGCAGGAGCAGTGGGAGCTGCACGTGATGGCGCCGATGCGGCTGATGCGGGCGCTCGCCCCGGCGATGGCCGCCGCGGGCGGCGGGCGGATCGTGAACGTGAGCTCCTCGGCGGGCAGGCGCCCGTCCG
>DASQER010000058.1:0-3063 GCA_035633575.1 Thermoleophilaceae bacterium | reverse complement strand
GGGAGAGGAGCCGGCCGCCGCGGGAGCGGGCCCGCCCTCCTCCATGCGCTCGTCGATGGTCTGGATCTCCTGCCACTGGATGTCGATCCGCTCGGGGTTCTCGCGGTCCACCACCACGGGCAGGGTCGTGCCGGGCCATGGGTGCTTGCCCGACTTGACCATGCACTCGTGCCGCACGCGGTAGGGCTCGCGGCCCTCGAGGCGCACGTCGAGCCACATGCTCGTGTTGTATGACCTGGCCTAAGGCATCGGCATGCTCGACGACTGCACGACGGCGCTGCCCTTCAGGCCGTCCTTGATGTCAACGTTGAAGAGGTTCTTCAGCTTGTTGAAGGCCATGGCCCATGCTCGCAAATAGCGGGGCCTCGGTCCAGGCCGGGGAGCGAAGCTGCGGGTTTCCTGCTTATCCTCGTGCGACCCATGGCGAAGGACACCGAGAAGCTCATCCGGCAGCTGTCGCTGATCTCGTTCCTGATGGCCGAGCGCCGGCCGGTCTCGGCTCTCGAGATCAAGCAGGACGTGGAGGGCTACTCGCAGATGAACGACGAGGCCTTCGCCCGGCGCTTCTACGCCGACCGGGCGGAGCTCGAGTCGCTCGGGATCCACCTGAAGGTCGACAAGCCCGCCGAGGGCTACTACGAGGCGGAGAACTATTCGCTGCCGCCGGAGAACTTCTACCTGCCGGCGATCGAGTTCACGGACAAGGAGCTCGGGGCGCTGCGCACGTCGCTGTCCCTGCTCGACGGGGAGTTCGCCTACGCCGAGCCGCTGCGGCTCGCCCTCCAGCAACTCTCCTGGGGCAAGCCCTCGCCGCTCGACGCCCCCGAGCAGCGCACCGCTGCGCTCGCGGTCACCGCCGGGGCGGGCGGGCGGGCGCTCTCGCAGCGGCTCTCCAAGGTCGAGACCGCCATCTTCCGCCGCAAGACGATCGTCTTCGACTACTACACGATCGGCCGCGACGCGGAGGAGAAGCGCAAGGTGGACCCGTACCACCTGCTCTACCGCGGCGGGCAGTTCTACCTGATCGGGTACTCGCACGAGCGCGACGACGTGCGCGTGTTCAGGGTCTCGCGGATCCGCGGCAAGGTGGGCTACTCCTCCAAGGCCGAGCACGACTTCAACCGCCCCGAGGACTTCGACCCGCGCATTTACGCCACCAGGACCGACTGGCAGCTCGGCGACCCGGTCGGGCGGGCGCGCATCTGGCTGTCGGACCGCATCGACTGGCTCGCGCTGCGCCACTTCGGGCACGCGGGCGAGGTGACCGAGGCCGAGGGCGAGGGCGGCGTGATCTTCGAGACCGACTACGCGAACGCCCGCCAGGTGGTCTCCTGGGTGCTGGGGCTCGGCGAGCAGGCCCGCATCGAGGGTCCCGAGGAGCTCGTGGCGGAGGCGCGCGAGCGGCTCGATCTCGTGGCGGAGCGCCACGCCCGGCCGCCGGAGCTCGCGAAGCCCGCCCGCCGGCGCAGGCAGGTGGAGGAGGAGGATGATGACGAGGGCGGCGAGTCGCCGATCCGGCCCGAGCGCTTCGCGCGCCTGGTCACGCTCGCCGGCATCCTCATCGACGCCGCGCGTGAGGGCCGCAAGCTGGACGTGGCGCCGCTCTGCGAAACGCTCCAGCTGACGGAGCAGGAGCTTCGCCAGGACATCGACGTCCTGAACGTCGTGAACTTCGGCGGCGGCTCGTACGTGCTCTACGCGGAGGTGCGGGGCGACCAGATCGAGGTCGATCCCGAGCCGTACGGCGACAACTTCGCCCGCCCCGCGCGGCTGCTGCCGCTCGAGGCCAAGGCGCTGGTGGCGGCGATCGACCTGATCGGCGAGCACCTGCCCGAGGGCTCGCTCGCCTCCGCGCGCCAGAAGATCGTGGACGCGCTCGGGCAGGACCCGGCCGAGGAGGGCCTCCAGATCACCACCGCGAAGGGCGACGACTCCGACGTGGCCCGCGTCGTGTCCGGCGCCATCGTCGCCCGCCGGCTCCTCCGGATCGAGTACTACAAGGAGAACGAGGACGAGTTCACCGAGCGGACCATCGAGCCGTACAAGCTCGTGAACGGCCAGGAGGGCTGGTACATCCACTCGTGGGACCTCGACAAGGAGCAGCCGCGCTCCTACCGGCTCGACCGCGTCCGCGAGGTGAACGTGCTCGATGACGTCTTCGAGCCGCGCCCCGGAGTGGAGCCCGACGTGCACGGCTGGCTCGCCACCGGCGAGGTGGAGTCGGGCAGCAAGGCACGCATCTGGGTCTCGCCCGAGCGCGCGCGCTGGGTGCGCGAGGACCACCCGGGCGCCACCGAGCTCTCCGACGGCGCCGTGATCTTCGAGCGCACCTTCGCCTCGTACGAGTGGCTCGCCCGCGAGATCCTCAAGGAGGCGGGCGACGCGGTCGTGCTCGAGCCGGACGAGGCGCGCCAGGCTGTGCTGGACGCGGCTGAGGAGCTTGCAGGCGCCGTGCGCCGCTGATGCCCTCGCGGCGTCAGCAGATCGAGATGTCGCCCGGGGAGGTGCGCGCCTTCCTCGGCGAGAAGATGGTCATGCAGTGCGCGACCGTCGGGCCCCACGGCCTGCCGCACATGGTCCCGCTCTGGTTCGCCGGCGACGCCGGCGAGCTGCGCGGCTGGACCTACGCGAAGTCCCAGAAGGCGCGCAACCTCGAGCGCGAGCAGCGCGCCACGCTCGGGCTCGAGGACGGGGTGCAGTACCACGAGCTGCGCGGCGTGATGCTCGAGTGTGACGTGACGATGGAGCGCGACCCGGCACAGGTGGAGCGCTTCGGGCTCGAGCTGTTCGGCCGCCATGCCGGCGAATTGAACGACGAGATCCGCGCGATGGTCGCGGCGCAGGCGCAGAAGCGAGTGGGCCTCAAATTTGTTCCTACTCGCACAGTGAGCTGGGACCACCGTAAGCTCGGCGGCGTCTACTGATGAAGGGACTGATCCTCTCCGGCGGCAAGGGCACGCGCCTGAGGCCGCTCACCCACACGAGCGCGAAGCAGCTCGTGCCCGTGGCCAACAAGCCCGTGCTCTTCTACGGCATCGAGGCGATGGCCGAGGCCGGCATCCG
>DASQER010000057.1:0-3355 GCA_035633575.1 Thermoleophilaceae bacterium | reverse complement strand
CTGGGTGTCGCGCAGCCGCTTCGGCTACGGGCTGCGGGCGATCAACCAGGACGAAGACGCCGCGGCCGCGATGGGCATCGACACCACGCGCGCCAAGATCGGCGCTTTCGCCCTCGCGGGTGTCATCACCTCGCTCGCCGGTGCGATGTACGCCTTCCAGCAGATCACGATCTACCCGGCCCGGCTCTTCGACGTGCAGATCACCCTGCTGATGGTGGTGATGGCGGTGATCGGCGGGTCGGGCACGGTGGTGGGACCGGTGCTCGGCGCGCTCGGGCTGCAGTTCCTCTCCGAGTACCTGCGCGACAACCTCACCGACTACCACACGTTCGTGTTCGGGGTGATCATCGTGCTGGCCGTGATCCTTCTGCCGCAGGGCCTCGTCAGATTCGTGCGAGAGGGGTGGCGCACGCGGCGGTTCTCGCTGCTCGACAACGTGAGGGCGTACCGGCTGTGAGCGCCCCCGCCCTGGAGACCCGCGGCCTGTCGCGCCGTTTCGGCGGCCTCGAGGCGCTCTCAGACGTGTCGCTCTCGGTCGAGCCCGGCACCGTGCTCGGGATCATCGGGCCGAACGGCGCCGGCAAGAGCACGCTGATCAACCTCGTGACGGGCCACCTCAAGCCCAGCTCCGGCTCCGTGTGCGTTGACGGGCGGGAGGTCACCGGGCAGCGGCCCTGGGTCATCGCGCGAGCGGGTGTGGCACGCACGTTCCAGATCGTCAAGCCCTTCCGCGAGCTGACCGTGCGCGACAACGTGGCGATCGGGGCGATGTACGGGCCGGATCGCGCGGGCTCCGTGAAGGACGCGCAGCGGCGCGCGGACGAGGTGCTCGAGCGCGTCGGGCTCGCGGGCCGCGGGGAGGTGCCGCCGGGCGAGCTGGGCGTGGCCGACGCACGCCGTCTCGAGCTGGCCAAGGCACTGGCGCTGGGGCCGCGGCTGCTCCTGCTCGACGAGGTGATGGCCGGGCTGCGCGGCTCGGAGATCGAGCCGGCGCTGGAGCTGATCCGCTCGCTCCGTGACGAGGGAATGACGATCGTGGCCGTGGAGCACATCGTGAAGGTGATCCTGTCGGTCTCCGACGAGGTGTTGGTGCTGCATGAGGGCCGTGAGCTCACGCGCGGGAAACCCGCCGAGGTCGTGAAGGACGAGCGCGTGATCGAGGCCTATCTGGGCCAGCGCTACGCGAAGCGGATGGCCGAGGGGAATGGCGATGCTTGAGATCTCAGGCCTCAACGCGGGCTACGGGCGCGTGGAGGTTCTCCAGGGGGTCGACCTCGAGGTGGGGGAGGACGAGATCGTGGCCCTTGTCGGCTCGAACGGCGCCGGCAAGACGACTCTGCTGCGCGCCGTCTCGGGGGTGATCGCGGCGGCGGCGGGCTCGGTGCGCTTCAAGGGCGACGAGATCGGCGGCCTGCCTCCGGAGGAGATCGTGGACCGGGGCGTCGCGCACGTGCCCGAGGGACGGCGCCTGTTTGCCGGCCTGACCGTGCGCGAGAACCTGATGGTCGGCGGCTACAGCGGCCACACCGAGGACATCGAGAGCGCGGTGGCGCTGTTCCCGCTGCTCGGCGAGCGGCTGGGCCAAGCGGCCGGCAGCCTGTCGGGCGGCGAGCAGCAGATGTGCGCGATCGCCCGCGGGCTCATGAGCAGCCCCGCCCTGATCATGATCGACGAGCTGTCGCTGGGATTGGCGCCCAAGCTCGTGGACGAGATAGTCGAGCGGCTGCGCACCGTGGCGGAGGACGGCACGGCCGTGCTGCTGGTCGATCAGGACGTGGATGCCGCGTTGCGGCTGGCGGCCCGCGGGTACGTGCTCGAGACCGGACGAATCGTCGTGAGTGGCCCGAGCGCGGAGCTGCTCGAGGACGAGCGCGTCCGGGAGGCGTACCTGAGCGTGGCATAGGTGCCCTACCACACCGCCTTCCTCGACTGGCTGGCGTGCGCGAGCGCGGGACGGGAGGAGCCCGCGGCGCGGGCCGCCGAAGCGGCCGGCGACGGGTTGCTCGAGCGCGTGCTGTTCGCCGGGACCGCCGGGCACGTGCTCGACTTCGACGACACCTACCTGCCAGGGCTCGCGCACCTGAGCGCACCGACAGCGCCGGCTGCGCTTGTGCTCGGCGCGGCGCTCGGCCGTTCCGTGGGCGAGGTCGTCGCCGCCTACACATCGGGATTCGAGGCCATGGGGGCCGTGGCGCGCGCGAGCCACCCGGCGCTCTACGACGGCGGCTGGCATCCCACCGCGGTCTGTGGCGTTGTCGGCGCGGCCATCTCGGCTGCGCGGCTGCTGGGTCTCAGTACCGAGCGCGAACGCGCGGCGGTGGCGATCGCCCTGCTGCGAGCGGGCGGCCTGCGCGCCGCCTTCGGCTCGGACGGCAAGGCGCTGCAGGTGGGCATGGCCGCTGCGGCGGGCGTCTTGGCCGCCCGACTCGCGGAGGGAGGCGCCTCGGTGCCGCTCGACGAGGCGGCCCGCGGTGCGGCGGGCTTCGAGGCGGTCTTCGGCGCGAGCTTCGCCGAGCCCTCGGTGCAAGAGCCCGCCGTGCGCGAGAACTGGATCAAGGCCTGGCCCTGCTGCTTGCAGATCCACGGCGCGATCGAGGCGGCCGACCGCGCCCGCGCCGACGGCCTCGAGCCGGGAACACCGGTCGAGGTGATCGTGCATCCGATCTCGGTGGAGGCGGCGCCCGTCGGCCCGCAGCCGGCCGACGGGCTGCAGGCCAAGTTCTCGATCTACTACTGCACCGCCTTCACCCTGCTCCACGGCCCGCCGGGGCTGGACGCCTTCCGAGAGCTGGACGCCGAGGCGGCTCGGCTGGCCGGCCGCGTGCGGGTGCGCACCGACGACGCGCTGCTCGAGTCGGAGGCGGTGCTCTTGGCGGACAGCCGCGAGGTGCGGGTGGAGGCGGCGCCCGGCTCACCAGGGCATCCCTTGGACGCCGGGGCACTGGCCGCCAAGCTGCACGACCTCGCGGGCGAGCGTCTGGTGGGAGTGCTCGACGAGCCCGACCGCCCGGCGAGCTCGCTGCTCGAGGCCGCTGGGCTCGGCTAGCGCGGCCGGCGGCCGGCCCCCCGGCGCATTTGACATGACCGGCCTTCTGGTCGGCGCAGCCGCCATGTTCGCGGCCATGTACTCGACTCAGGCGATCCTTCCCGAGCTCGCGCGCGACTTCGGCGTCACGCCCTCGCAGACGGGGCTCACGATCTCGGTGGTCTTGGTGGCGGTGGCCGTGGCGGGCTGGGTCTGGGCCCGGTCTCCGACCGCATCGGCCGCAAGCGCTCGCTGACGCTGGCGAGCGGCCTGCTGGCGCTGCCCACGCTCGGCGTAGCGCTGGCGCCGAGCTTCGAGCTACTGCTCTTC
>DASQER010000056.1:0-2934 GCA_035633575.1 Thermoleophilaceae bacterium | reverse complement strand
GAGTCGACCGTGGCGGTGGGCTGGATGCCGCTCGCCTGGACGGCGGCCTCCCGGTACTTGCCGGTGCGGACGAGGACGCCGGCCAGCCCCGCCCCGAGGGCTCCGCCCCTCCTTCCGTTGTTGGCGGGAACACCCAGTCTCTTCGCGCCGGCCACGCCGCGCATCCGCACTGGCGTGCGGACCGGGTCCGTAGTTGCCCACCGCCTCGCAGCGGCCCGGCACGGATGATCCGTGCCTCGTGCGCATCTAGCATCACACCCCCCGATGGCCACGGCGGCAAGCGACATCCGACACACACAGCTGACACGGGAATGGTCGCTCGGCGCCGTGCTCGCCGAGCGCGAGATCGGCGAGCACACCTGGCTGCTCGTGGTGCGCGCCGACGCCGGGCTCGGCGCGTCCTTCGCGCTCGCGCGGCGGCTGCTGGGACTCCGGCTCGCCGGCTACACCACGATCGTCGTGGACCTGGGAGACGCCGATCGCGTCGCGGATGCGATGCTCGCTGCGCTGATGCGCTGCCGACGCAAGCTCGCCCTGCGGGACGGCCGGATGGTCGTGGCCGCCGAGCGCCCGGCTGTGCGGCAGGCAGTCGCACGGGCCGGTCTCGAGGTCGCGGACGTCCTCGAGGACCAATGAGCGCGCGTGCGCGGGCCGGGCGGCGCAGCGCCCGGCGCGAGGAGGGGCCGATGCACGCGAGCTTCGTCCTCGGCCGCGTCGCCGGCGTCGAGATCGGGGTGAACTGGAGCTGGCTCGTCGTCGTCGGGCTCGTCGTCTGGTCGCTGGGAGCGGTCGTGTTCCCAGACGAGGTTCCGGGACTCTCCGACGGCGCGTACGTCGCCATGGCGCTCATCGCAGCCCTGCTCTTCTTCGCGTCCCTGCTGCTCCACGAGCTCGGGCACGCCGTCGTCGCGCGGCGCGAGGGCATGGAGATCGCCGGCATCACGCTCTGGCTGTTCGGAGGGGTGGCGCGCTTCCAGGGGATGTTCCCCTCAGGAGGCGCGGAGCTCCGGATCGCCCTCGCGGGACCGGCGGTCAGCCTCTTCCTCGGCCTGCTGTTCCTCGCCGTGGCCGCGGCCGTCCCGCTGCCGGACGCCGTGGATGGCGTGGTCGGGTGGCTCGGGCGCATCAACCTGATCCTGCTCGGCTTCAACATGCTTCCGGCGCTGCCGCTCGACGGAGGCCGGGTGCTCCGGGCCCTCCTGTGGATCCGGAGCGGGGACTTCACCGGCGCGACGCGCACGGCGGGCGCCCTGGGGCGGGTGTTCGGCAACGCGTTGATGGTCCTGGGCGTTTTCGCGCTCCTCGCCACGGGCGCTCCCGGCGGCCTCTGGTTCATCGCGATCGGCTTCTTCCTGTCCGCCGCCGCGCAGGCCGAGGTCTCGTTCGCCACCACGCGCACGGCCCTGGCGGGACTCCGGGTCCGGGACGCGATGGTGACCGAGCCGGAGTGCGTGGAGGGCGAATCGACGCTCGCCGCCTTCGTGAGCGGCCCCTTTGCCCGCAGCCGGCATGCGGCCTACCCGGTCATGCGCGACGGCAGGGTGCTCGGGCTGCTCTTCTACCGCGACGTGGCCGCCATTCCTCCAGGCGACTGGGAGCGAGCGCGGGTGGAGGACATCGTGCCCCCGGTCGACGAGGGCCTCACGCTCTCGCCCGATGACGACCTGGCGGAGGGGCTGATGCAGCTTGCCGACACGAAGCCCCAGCGCGCCCTCGTCCTCGACGGAGACCGGCTCGAGGGCCTGCTCTCGATCACGGACGTGTCCCGCCTGCTCGAGCTGCGGCGCGTGCTGATCAGTGGTTTTCCCCGATCCGGATCCGCCGTCTCCACGGTCCCGGCGCAGCGTGCGCAGGCCTAGCTTCTGTGGCATGGCCAGCGTTTCCGCGACCGCGCACCGGCGTCAGGAGGTTCCGCCGCCCTTCGGGCGCATCATCTGCGGAATCGACGGCAGCCGCAGCAGCAATGTCGCCGCGGAGCAGGCCATCGCGCTGTCCGGCCCCAGCACAGCACTCGTCTTCGTCTGCGTGAGAGAGGCCCGCGGCGCCGGCGCGACGCGTCAGGCGACGATCAGCGCCGAGCGCGCCGACACGGCGCTCGAAGAGGCCGTCGAGGCTGCCCGCGAGGCGGGCATCGACGCCGCCGCCGAGATCATCCCAGGGCACGACCCGCGCACCCTCCTCCTCGAGGAAGCGTCTCGCTCGGACCTCCTGGTCGTGGCGAGCCACGGCGGGTTGCGGGCTGGCGGAATCGCGCTCGGCAGCACGGCATCGGCGGCGGTTCACCGCGCCGCCGTGCCGGTGCTTGTCGCGCGCCGCCCGCCCGACGGCATCGTCTTCCCGGAGAGCATCCTCGTCGCGACCGACGGGTCGCCCGACGCCGAGCGCGCCGTGGAGCTGACCGCCCGCATCGGGCACCGCCACCGGGCGACCGTCTACCTCCTGAGCGTCGACCCCGGGCCCCACGGGAATCCGAGCCGGATCGCCGTCGACGCGGTCGACCTGACCGTGGCGCTCGGGATGGAGCCAACCGTGCTGCGCACGACCGGGCATGCCGATGAGCGCATCCTCGAGGCGGCCGCCTCCGAGCGCGTCGCGCTCGTGGCCGTCGGAAGCGGCGGCCTGAGCGGCGCGCGCGCGCTCGGCAGCGTAAGCGAGCGCGTGGCGCATCGAGCGCCGTGCTCGGTGCTCGTCGCTCGCCCGGCTTGATCGACGTCGCTGAACCCGGAGGCCGGCGCTCTACGACAGCCGGCGCAGCTCGACGCGCTCGGCCAGCTCCTCGATCACCGGCCGCTTGGCGCTCCCGAGCCCCTGACGCAGGAAGCACGCCGCGCCGGCAGCCGCCCCGAGCACCAGCGAGCGCTCCCACGTCTCACCGGCAGCCGACGCGGCGGCCATCGCCCCGAGCATCGAGTCGCCGCAGCCCTCGCGGAACCC
>DASQER010000055.1:0-8502 GCA_035633575.1 Thermoleophilaceae bacterium | reverse complement strand
CCTGCTGGGCGCGTCAGGTCCAGCTTCGCGCCTGGAGGTGGTCGAGCCGCTCCTTGGTGATCAGCGCCGAGTCTGGCGAAACTACCCCGATTGAGGGGATTCCAAATATCGTCCGGCACGAATGGCGCAGTTGAACGAAGTCATCTCCTTCCTCGACGAACTGCTCGAGGCCCAGGATTTCCCCGATTACGGCCCGAACGGGCTCCAGGTGCCGGGCGCCGAGGAGGTCGAGCTGGTCGTGACCGGCGTGTCGGCGCACCGCGAGCTGTTCGAGCGCGCCGCCGAGGCGGGCGCGCAGCTCGTGATCGCGCACCACGGCCTCTTCTGGGACTTCCACCCGCGCTCGCTCTCGCCGACGATGAGGGAGCGCCTCCGGGTGCTCTTCGACAACGACATCTCGCTGGCCGGCTACCACCTGCCGCTCGACGCGCACCCGGAGGTCGGCAACAACGCCCTCATCTGCGCCGCGCTCGGGCTCGAGCGCGGAGAGCCGTTCGGCCGGCACCGCGGGCGCAGCGTCGGCTTCGTCGGGCGCTCGCGGGAGGGTGTCCCCTTCGAGGAGCTGAAGCGCCGCTGCGAGGCCGCCTTTGGCCAGCAGCCGTTCGTGTGGGAAAGCGGGCCCGAGCTCGTTCGGAGCGTCGGGGTCGTGTCAGGCGCCGCGGCCTCGAGCTTCGGCGAGGCGATCGCCCTCGGGCTCGACGCGTTCCTGACCGGCGAGCCGTCCGAGCACGTGATGGCCGACGCTCAGGAGAGTGGGACGCACTTCATCGCGGGAGGGCACTACGCCACCGAGACCTTCGGGGTGCGGCGGCTCGGCGAGCTCGTAGCCGAGCGCTTCGGGGTGGAGCACCGCTTCATCGCCGCGCCGAACCCGATTTAGCGCAGGAAAACCTCCCAGATTCCCGCACTTTGGGCGAACTTGCTTGCACCGTCCAGCACAACCGTTACCCTCAGGGAGACGCTCTGCAAGCGACGAGGAGGATGTAAGTAAATGGCGATCCACCTGACGCCCACCGAGCTCGGCCGAGAGGCTGGCATGCACCGCAGAGAGGTCATCTCACGGTGTATGGAGATGGGCGTTCCGATCTTCCAGGGAAGGATCGACAAGACGCTGTTCCTCTCGAGCCTCAAGGAGGCTCAGCAGAAGCGCGAGCTCGCCAAGGCCTAGACTCCGCGGGGTCGCGGAACTGGCTCCGCGGCCAACGTCGCGGACTCAGAGGGAGAGGCACGATGGGAGCAGTCACGGCCGGCGCCGCCGCCGCCGGGGGCACCGGGTCGAAGACGATCGCCGACCTGCTGCCGCTCGCCGTCAAGCAGCACGCCGACCAGCCCGCCCAGCGCTACAAGGTGGGCGACGACTGGGTCGACATCTCGTACGCGCAGCTCGGCGAGGCGGTCAGGGAGGTCGCGCTCGGGCTCGTGGACCTCGGCATCCAGCCCGGCGAGAAGATCTCCATCCTCGCCCACACGCGCCCCGAGTGGACGCACGCCTGCTTCGGCATCCTGACGGCGGGCGCCATCCTCGTCACGATCTACCAGACGAACTCGCCCGGGGAGTGCCAGTACGTCCTCGACCACTCCGACTCGCGCGCGATCTTCGTGGAGGACGCCGAGCAGCTCGCCAAGGTCCGCGAGGTCGAGGACCGCTGTCCGGAGCTCCGGCACATCATCGTGATGGACCCGGGCGACGCCGACATCGGCGACGCCCTCTCGCTCGACCAGCTGCGCAAGCGCGGCCGCGGCCGTGACGAGTCCGAGTGGCAGGCCCGCTACGAGGCCGTCACCCCGGACGACATCTGCCTCTACATCTACACGTCGGGCACCACCGGGCCGCCGAAGGGCTGCCTGCTCTCGCACGCCAACTACCGCGCGATCACCGACGCCGTGGTCGAGCAGAGCGTGCTCGAGGAGGGCGACTCGTCCTACCTGTTCCTGCCGCTCGCGCACGCCTTCGCGATCCTGATCCAGTTCGCGACCTTCGAGCTCGGTGCGACGCTCGCCTACTGGTCGCGCGACCCGAAGATGATCATCGCGGACATCACGCAGGTGAACCCGAGCTTCTTCCCGTCGGTGCCGCGCATGTTCGAGAAGATCTACACGCTCGCCACCTCGAGCATCGAGGACAAGGAGCAGCTGCGCCAGGCGGTAGAGGTGGGCGTGAAGGTGCGCATGATGCGCGAGGCCGGCGAGGAGGTCCCCGAGGCGCTCCAGCAGGGCTTCGACCAGGCCGAGGAGACGCTCTTCAAGAACGTGCGCGGGCTCTTCGGCCAGAACATGCGCGAGTGCGTGACCGGCGCCGCGCCGATCGCCCCGGAGATCCTCGAGTTCTTCTATGCGTGCGGCGTGCCGGTGATGGAGGGCTACGGCATGACCGAGACCTCCACGAGCGCGACCGTGAACCGCCCCGACGGCAACAACTTCCGCTTCGGGTCGGTGGGCAGGCCCCAGAAGAACGTCGAGGTGAAGATCGCCGACGACGGCGAGGTGCTCATCAAGGGCCCGAACATCTTCCAGGGCTACTACAAGAACGAGGAAGCCACGAAGGAGACGCTCGAGGACGGCTGGCTCCGCACCGGCGACCTCGGCCGCCTCGACGAGGACGGCTTCCTCTACATCACCGGCCGCAAGAAGGACATCATCATCACGGCGGGCGGCAAGAACATCACCCCTGCCAACCTCGAGAACGGGCTGAAGCAGAACCGCTGGATCTCCCAGGCTGTCGTGATCGGCGACCGGCGGCCGTACCTGGTCGCGCTGGTCACGATCGACCCGGAGGAGGCGCCGGCGCTCGCCGAGCAGCTCGGGCTCGAGGACGCCGACCTGCCCACGCTCGCGCAGGACGAGAAGGTGCGAGCCGAGGTGCAGAAGGCGGTGGACGAGGTGAACTCCCACGTCGGCCCGGTGGAGCAGATCAAGCGCTTCGAGATCCTGGACCACGACCTCTCGCAGGAGACCGGCGAGCTGACGCCCACGCTGAAGGTGAAGCGCAACGTCGTGCACGAGAAGTTCGCCGACGTGGTGGACCGGATCTACGACGCGCCCCGGTAGCTAACGTCCCGAGGGTTGGCCAGCAACGACCCGACCGACACCGGCGGACTGTTCATCGGGCGCCGTCCCGGCACGGCGCCGGTGCGCTACCGCGAGGTCGAGCCGACCTCGGAGCGGCGGCGGCGTGCTGACAGCGCGCTCGCGCACGCGCTGCTCGCGGTGGAGCTCGTCCTGTGCCTGTCGCTGTTCGGGCCGCAGCCGCTCGCCTGGCTCTGGATCGGCTCGCAGGTGGACTACCAGACCGGGTACGTCACGGCGGGAATCGCCACGATCATGCTGGGCTGCCTGGCCTCGCTGATGCTCACGATGGCGGGGGCCAAGCGCGTGGACCACGCCTGGAAGCTCGTCCGCCGCGCAGCCGGCCACCGCCAGGAGGATGGCGCGCTCGAGCGCATCTTCGCGATGAGCGTCGGCGTGACGCTCGTCCTGTTCACCTTCTGGTTCTTCGTCATCCAGGGGCCCGGCCCGAGCCTCGCGCCCAGCGGCTAGCGGCAGCGAGCGGCCGTGGGCTTCCGCGACTACTACAGGCAGTTCGACGACATCGACCAGTCGGCGCTCAACCTGGCGCGGCGCGCACGCAGGCGGCGCGAGAAGAAGCTGGCGCTCGAGCGGCAGCCGGACATCGACCTGTCGGGCACCGAGTGGCCCGACCTGCCCGACTCCGAGATCGTGAACGCCGCCATCGCCCGGGCGCGCGGGGGGGTGAACGGCTACCCGGACCGCTACGCCGTGGCCGTGCGCCGGCTGCTGGCGGAGCGCCACGCGGTGGAGCCCGAGCAGATCGTGCTCGGCAACGGCGCCGCTGAGCTGCTTCAGGCGGCGGCGCTGGCGCTGCTCTCGCCCGGCGACGAGCTCGTGATGCCCTGGCCGTCGTACCCGCTCTACCCGCTGATGGCCGCGCGCGCGGGCGCCACCCCGGTGTCGGTGGACCATGGCCCGCTCCTCGAGGCGGTGAGCGAGCGCACGAGGGCGGTCGTGATCTGCAACCCGAACGACCCGACCGGCACCTACATACCCTCGGAGGAGCTCGGCGGGCTGCTCTCCGGGCTCCCCGAGGGGGTGCACGTGCTGCTGGACGAGGCGCTCGTGCAGTTCCAGGACGTGGAGGACGTGGACGCGTGCCTGCGCCTCGTGGACGCGTTCCCGCGCCTGCTGGTGGTGCGCACCTTCTCGAAGATCTACGGGCTGTCCGGGCTGCGGGCCGGCTACGCCATCGGCTCCGACGCCCGGGTGCTCGCCGCGGTGGCGCCGGTGCTGGGGGTGAACGCCCTGACGCAGGCCGCGGTCGAGCACGCCCTGCGCAACTACGACGCGGAGATCGAGCGCCGCCGCCACGCCGTCTCGCGCGAGCGCAGGCACCTGATCGACGCGCTGCGCGCCATGGGCGCCGACGTGACCGACAGCCAGGCGAACTTCCTCTGGATCAGCATCCGCGACCTGAGCGGCGACGAGCTGGCGAACGCCCTGCGCCGACAGGGAGTGATCGTGGCGCCCGGCGGCCCGCTGGGCGAGGACCACCACGTGCGCGCGGCGATCCTGGGCGAGCAGGCCACGCAGCGCCTGCTGCGGGCCGTCGAGAACGTCCTTTAGCGCCCCACCGCCGCCACCCCTGCGCGCTGTGTAACGAGCGCACGACGGGCTTTGAAGGGAGTGCTACTTCGCGTTGCGGGATCCTCCGTTCGGCACCCACCGGGGCGGGGACGGCGGCACGCTCGGTCGCATGACCCCAAACGATGCACAACCTGACTTTCGTCCCGACGATGAGGTCGCGGGTGCTTCTGAGCACGACAGTCGTTCAGAAACTCATCCGCGGCCCCGCGAGACGGGCGAAAGGCGAGTTGTGGATGGCCGGCCGGCCGAGCGACGTCCGCGGGACCGCATCATCGCGGACCTGGCCGCCAAGCAGTATGGGGTCGTCTCCCGCGCCCAGCTGCTCGAGGCGGGCATTGGCCCGGGCGCTATCAACACACGATTGACGGGCCATCGTCTTCATCGTCTTCATCGCGGTGTCTACGCCGTCGGCCATATGGCGCTGATGCCTCTGGCCCGCGAGATGGCGGCCGTTCTCGCCTGCGGCGAGGGGGCCGCGATCAGCCACCGCTCCGCCGCCGTCCTCTGGCATCTGCTCGAGCCGTCGGATGCGGCGATCGACGTGACGGTTCGGAGGCAGAGCTCGAGGAGCCGGCCGGGGCTCGTGATCCATCGGACCCGCCGTCTTGCGCCGGACGAGATCAAGCATCTGCGCGGTCTACCCCTCACGGCTGTTCCCCGGACACTGGTGGACCTCGCCGAGAGCGCGTCGGACCGCGAGCTCGAGTCGGCGTATGGCCAGGCGCTCGTACGACGCCTGGCGAGTCCCGAACGCGTGCGGGCAGCTCTCGCACGTCACGCGTACCGGCGCGGAGCGGCCCGGCTCCGAGCGCTGGTCGAAGGTGGTGAGGGTCCGGCCATCACCCGCTCCGAAGCCGAGGAGCGGTTCCTGGCGCTTGTGCGCGCCGCGGAACTTCCACCGCCGGAGGTCAACGTTCGCGTCAATGACCATGAGGTCGACTTCCTGTGGCGCGACGAGGGGCTGGTCGTCGAGATCGACGGCTTTCGTTTCCACTCTTCGCGTGAGGCCTTCGAGCGCGACCGGCGCCGGGATGCCAGGTTGCAGGCCGCCGGCGTGCGGGTCATGCGGGTGACGTGGCGTCAGGCGGTCGACGACACCTACGCGACCCTCGCGCGCCTGGTGCAGGCGCTCGCCGCGGGTCGGCCGTCCAAAGCGGCCTAGACCTGCTCGGACTGGCGCAAGAGCGCGCCGGTCGTCTGCTCGAGGATGCGGCGCCAGGCGGCGGTCTTCTCGCGCTCCTCGGCGAACTTCTTGACCACCTTGCGCACGCGCGTGGCGGAGATGTCGATGCCGTGCTTGGCGCAGGTGGTCTTCAGCTCGTCGTAGTCCTCGGCCAGCTTCAGCGTGACCGACTCGAAGCCGTGGCGCGCGATCTCGACGCGGCGGGTGAAGTTGAGGATGTTCGTCTCGAACATCAGCTCGTCGTTCGTGTCGGGCTCGATCAGGATGATGTCGACGCCCGGGTACTTCTCCTTCCAGTGCCCCACCGCCTCGTGCAGGCGCTGGTGGGCCAGCAGCTTGAACGCCTGGTAGCCGATCTGCGGAAAGCCCATGTCCGCCACGCGCCGCACGCGGCTGCCGAGCATCGTCGGGATCATCTTCTGGAAGTCGTTCACGTACGGCACCAGCGGGTTCACCACGATCACGAACTTGGCGCCGGCCTCGACCGCGAGGTCCACGTTGGTGGTCGAGCGCAGGCCGCCGTCCACGAGGTGACGGCCCTTGATCTCGACCGGCTTGTAGACCATCGGCAGGGCCGTCGAGGCGGCCACGGCGCGCGAGATGGGCACGTCGTCCCATTCCTGGCCGCCGAGCACGATGCGCTCGCAGGTGTCGAGGTCGGTGGCCGTGAGGAAGAGCTCGTTCTCGAGCAGCCGGAAGTCGTTCACGCGGTCCGGGTCGCCGAGCACGGTCTCGAGGTACTGCTCGATGCCACGGCCGTCGTAGAGGCCGGACGGGAGCGCTTCGGCGATCCCCACGGCCAGGTCGATCACCGAGCTGGAGCGGATCTGGCCGAGTAAGTTGCGTGCCAGGCCGAGCATCTTCAGCGGCATCAGCGCCGCGCTCTGGGCGAACTCGAGCGCGTTGGGCCGCATCAGCGTGCTGCGGTCCACGTCCTTGAACGGGGTGGGCACCTGCTGGTTGACCACCCGCATCATCTCCTCGGGGGTCACGCCGTTGGCGGTGAGGGCGGCCACGAAGGAGCCCGCGCTGGTGCCGACGTAGACGTCGAACTGGTTCACGGTCCGGTTGACCGCCAGCAGGTCGAGCGCCCGCAGCGCGCCGATCTCGTAGACGCCGCCGGTGAAGCCGCCGCCGCCGAGCACGAGCGCGGTGCGCGAGCGCCGGCGCCTGCGCCGGGCCGGCTTTCCGACCGTCTTGCGGTTCTTCTGAGATGGCTTCTCGAGCCGGACTACCTCGCCCATCGGCCCCGAGTATGGCCGAACGGGCGGCAAACCGCTCCGTACCCGTCGCTAGCGTGTTTCGGGCCTCTCATGCGCCGGATCGCCATTCTCGCCATAGCCCTGGTCGCCGCGCTGCCCGCCACGGCGGCCGCCGCCGACGAGGCCCTCGTGAAGCGCCTCGCCCGCCAGATGCGGGCCGCCGGTCCCTATTCCGGGGCGTACGTGGCGAACGTGAGCCACGGCAAGCCGCGGGCCGTCTTCCGCTGGCGCCAGCACACGCCGCGCATCCTCGCGTCGAACACGAAGCTGTTCACCACCACGGCGGCGCTGGCCCGCTTCGGCACCGAGGGCACGCTCGGCACCGAGGTGCTGGGCGACGGCGAGCTCGACGCCGAGGGCGTCTGGCGCGGGAGCCTCTACCTGCGCGGAGGCGGCGACCCGACGTTCGGCAGCCGCCGCTTCGCCACCCGCTCCTACGGCGGAGGCGCCACGGTCCAGAACCTCGCCGCGCTTCTGGAGGAGGCCGGCATCGAGCGCGTGAGCGGCCGGGTGATGGGCGACGAGTCGGCCTTCGACTCGCTGCGGGGCGGGCCCGACTCGGGCTATGGCGTGTCGGTGTGGGTCGGGCCGCTCAGCGCCCTGTCCTACAACCGCGGGCTCTTCACCGAGAGCGGCCGCGGCTTCCAGGCCAACCCGCCGGCGTTCGCCGCGGCGCGGCTCGACGACGCGCTCGAGGGGCGCGGGGTGAGCGTGCGGCGCAAGCCGCAGGGCGGGGTCACGCCTCCAGACGCAACGGTCCTGGCCAGCGTGGACTCCCCGCCGATGCAGCGCCTCATCCGCCTAACGAACAAGCCGTCGGACAACTTCTTCGCCGAGACCCTCCTCAAGGACCTCGCGTATCAGGCGGGCGGCGTCGGGACGACCGCCGCGGGCGCACGGATCGCGGCGTCGTTCGCACGCCGGCTCGGCGCGCGCGCCACCCTCGTCGACGGCTCCGGGCTCTCGCGGGCCGACCGCGCATCGCCGTTCAGCGTGGTGCGCCTGCTTGCCGCGATGTACCGCCGCCCGGACTACGACCCCTTCGTGGATTCGCTCCCGATCGCGGGGCAGGACGGCACGCTGTTCGACCGCATGCGGCGCGGGGCCGCGCACTGGCGCTGCCGCGGGAAGACCGGGACGCTCTCGAACGTGAGCGCGCTGTCCGGCTACTGCGAGGCCCGCTCGGGCGAGAACTACGCCTACTCGATCCTCATGAACGGCGTGTACCCCATCGGCGCCCGGAAGCTCCAGGACCAGATGCTGCAGGCGATAGCCGCGCTCGGCTAGCTCAGCCCAGCAGCCGCAGCAGCCCGTCCTCGTCGAGGATCTCCGTGCCGAGCTCCTGCGCCTTCGTGAGCTTCGAGCCCGGATCCTCGCCTGCCACCACGTAGTCCGTCT
>DASQER010000054.1:0-10743 GCA_035633575.1 Thermoleophilaceae bacterium | reverse complement strand
CCGGGGCCGACGAGCTCGTGTACCTCGGCGGCCCCGTGTCACCGGAGGCCGTGGTGGCCCTCGGCGATTTCGGGCGCCCGGAGGAGGCGGGCACGCACGTGGTGGGCTCGCTCGGCACGCTCGACCCCGACGGCACGAACGAGTCTCTGAGGCGGGTCCGCGTGTACGCCGGCCACGCGGGCTGGGGCTCCGGCCAGCTCGACGGCGAGCTCGAGCAGGGGGCGTGGATCGTGCACGAGGCGGACCCGGCCGACCCCTTCCGCCCGGGGGACATCTGGTCCGATGCCCTGGAGCGGAAGGGTGGCCGCTATCGCCTGATGGCGACCATGCCGGCGGACCCGTCGCTCAACTGAGGCTCAGGTGACCGGCAGCCCGCGGGGGATCGGCCCTGCCCATCTGACGAATCGACGCCTCGCGGCCGCCTCGCACGGACGCCCCTCCACGAGCTCCGCGAGGTCCTCGAACTCGAGCAGCACGCGCACGCTCGCGAGGATCTGGAAATCCGCCGCACTCGGCTCTGCGCCGCCGATCACGCCGTCGGCGATGAGGCCATCGACGTGGTCGAGCAGCTCGGGCAGGCGCGCCAGGTCCTCGCGCACCACCGCCTCCTCGGCGCGCGATATGGCGGCCAGCCGGCGTACCGCCGGCATGAACAGCACGGCCATCAGCCGCGGGACGGGGACGCGCATGACCTCAGTGCCCATCCACATGCGCACGGAGTGAGTCGTCAGCAGCAGGTAGCGGAACAGGCGCCGCGGCACGGGCTGGAGCACCTGCTCGCCCCAGCGCTCCGCCTCCTCCACGCGCGCGCGCCGGCCAGGGTCGGCAGGGAAGAGCGGCGGATCCGGCCGAAGCGCGTCCAGGAAGCGGGCGATCTCGCGCGTCCCCTGGACCTTGCGGCCGTCGATCTCGAGCGCCGGCACGGTGAAGCGCTCGAAGCCCGCGAAGCGGACGAGCAGCGGGTGCAGGCCGGGCATCAGGTTGACGACGCGGTGCTCTATGCCCTTGTGGGCCACCATCGCGGCGCCCGCGGCGGCCGCGTTGGAGACCGGCATCACGTAGACGCGCGCGGCCACTACCGGCAGCGGCGCACCGAGCGCGCGACCGCTTCGGCGCGCGCCTGGTAGCCCTCCGCCGACACGTGCACGCCGTCCTCGGCGAGCCACTCGGGGTGTTCGCGCACCATTCGGACCCAGTTCAGCACGCGCAGGTTGTCGCGCCGCCTGGCCTCCTGGCCGAGGACGCGGTTGTAGCCGCGGTAGCCGACGCCCCGGTAGGGCGGCCGCACGATGTTCGCCCAGACCACGCAGCGCGGCTCGCCGGCCACCTTCATCACGTCCCCGACCGCCGCGCGGAAGCCGTCGAGGTCGCCCGGATCGTCGTTCGTCCCGAGGCTCACATGGATCACCCGCGGAAGCGAGCTGCCGTAGCGGCGCATCACGCCGGCGCCGTCGTACGCGTGGCGGCTCACCGCGGTGGACTGCCTCAACTGCCAGCCGGGCAGCTCGCGCGGGATGTAGGGCCTCGTGCCCTCGGCGAGCGAGTCGCCGTTCACGAGCAGTGTGTGGCTGAGCGCGGCAGCAGGCGGCGCGAGCACGAGGGCGGCGCCCAGGATCATCGCGGCCGTCGCCAGCGCGCGCCTCACCCGCCCGTCCGCTCCCCCTGCGGAAGCAGGTCGGGGAAGTCCTCTGCCATGGCGTCGAGGATAAGGCGTACCGCCGCGACGGCCCCCTCGCGCGTGAGGTGCACGCCGTCTGGCTGCCTCGCGAGCACGCGCCTGCCGTCGATCTTGAGCTCGTCGCTGTACCTCCCGTGGTTGAGCGTGGAGTAGAGGTCCACGTACCGCAGCCCGGGCACCGCCTCCGTCGCGCGCTCCACGGCCCGGTTCTGGCTCGCGTAGATCTCGTTGAACTTCGGATCGCGCGCGGTGGGCGGGGGCACCCAGTACACCGGGCGCTCGCCGTTCCCGGACAGCACCGCGCTCACCACCGCCACGCGGCGCGCGAACTCGGTCTCCCATTCCGGCTCGTCCGGGCCGTAGACCACCCCGCCGGCCGTCTCCACGTTGAAGCCGTCGTTGCCGCCGATGGCCATCACGACCGCGTCCGGGTCGCGGCCGGCCACCTCCTGCTCCGCGTTCAGCTCCCAGTTGAAGAAGGCGGGGTTGGTGAGGCCGGTGGCGTTGCGCGCCACCGTCTCGACCTGGAGGAGACCCGCGGGCGCCTGGTCGATCAGGCGCTGGCCGAGGAACTCGGCCTCTGAGTCGCCGGTCACGAGCACGTGCAGGGGGTCGTCGACGGTCGGCTGGGCGAAGCCCTGCTCCTCGACCTTGCGGCGGTTGCGCCGCAGGATCGCAGTGGACCCCTTCTCGAGCTCGGTCCCCGAGGCCGTCTTGTCCTCCTGCCCGAACACGATGTCGAGGCCCTCGCGCGGGAGGTGCAGCCCGATCGCCCCCGCCGCGTCGTCGAGCGGCCGGGCGAGCGACAGCAGCACGTCGCGTGTGGGCCCCGGCTGCATGCCCTCGCCCGCCCTGACCATCGCCTCCGAGTTGAACAGCGCGGCGATGGCGAGCGCGATCGCGATCACGCCGAGCACCCGGCCGGCCGGCATCGTCAGGTCTCTGTCGGTACGCGGCTCCAAGCTCAGAACTGGTAGTAGATGAACGGGGCCACTCCCTGCTGGCCGACCGCGGCGTCGGCCACCACGAGCAGCGCGCCGACCGCCAGCCCCTGCAGCCCCACCGGCCGCGCGACGAGCCACGCCTCCGCCTGGCGCCACCAGCCCGGAGGCAGCGTCTGCACCGCCACCGCGGTCACCACGAGGAGCACCAGGGGGAGGGTCACGAGCGGCGCCGGGCCGGACAGGCCGAGGCCGCCCAGCACGTCGAACGCCGTGCCGAGGTCGGGCGCTCGGAAGAACACCCAGGCGACGCAGACGACGTGGAAGGTCACGAGCCAGGCGACCCCCGCGGGCACGCGGAAGCCCCCGAAGCGCTCGCGGGTCCAGCGCTCCACCGACAGCCCGGCCCCGTGGATGCCGCCCCAGATCACGAAGGTCCACGCGGCCCCGTGCCAGAGCCCCCCGAGCAGCATCGTCAGCATCACGTTGAGGTACGTCCTGCGCCGGCCCCCGCGGTTGCCGCCGAGCGGGATGTAGAGGTAGTCGCGCAGCCAGCGCGACAGCGTCATGTGCCAGCGCCGCCAGAAGTCCCGGAGCGAGAGCGCCAGATAGGGCCTGTTGAAGTTCTGCGGCAGCTGGAAGCCGAGCAGCAGCGCCAGGCCGATCGCCATGTCCGTGTAGCCGGAGAAGTCGCAGTAGATCTGCGCGGCGAAGGCGTAGAACGCGAGCGTGAGCTCCGCGCCGGAATGGGCGCCGGGATCGCTGTAGACGGGATCCACCACGCGCCGGGCGAGCTCGTCCGCGATCACCGTCTTCTTGAGCACGCCGCCGACGATCAGGAAGATGGCCGGCCCGGCCAGCACGGTCCGCGGGTCGCGCGGCGTGCGCAGCTGCGGCAGCAGCTCGTTGGCACGCACGATCGGCCCGGCAACCAGATGCGGGAAGAAGGCCTGGAGGAACGCCACGTCGCCGAGCGAGGCCGCGCGGGTCTCGCCGCGGTACACGTCCACCACGTACGAGATCGCCTGGAAGGTGAAGAACGAGATCCCGATGGGGAGCACGATCTGCACCAGCGGGAGCGGCGACCCCAGCCCGATCGACTCGAGCGCGCCGTCCATCTCGGAGACGAAGAAGCCGAGGTACTTGAAGACGCAGAGCAGGCCGAGGTCGAAGGCGATGGCCGCGACGAGCGCCCGCTTGCGCGTGACCGGCGACGGGCTGCGCGCGATCACCCGGGCGGCGACCGTGTTGACCACGCTGGAGGCCATCAGCAGCGGCACCCAGCGCCAGTCGACCCAGCCGTAGAAGAGATACGACGCCACTAGGATGAACGGCCGCCAGGCGCTCGGATGGGGCATCAGCGCCCAGGAAAGGACGAACACGACGGCGAAGAACGCCGCGAACTCGATCGTCGGGAAGCTCACGGAGTGAAATTCTGGCTACTCAAGGTCCTCCGCCGACCGCCGAAGCATCCTTGATGGACTTCATGACTCGCAAGCTGACCCTCCTGACAACCCTGTTCGCCCTCGCCCTGGCCGCGCTCCCGGCCGCTTCCTCCGGCGCCGTGACCGTCGGCCTCGGGGACCAGTCCTGGGACACCTTCGCCGATGCGCGCTTCCAGGCCCTTGGCCTCAAGCACGTGCGTGTGATCACGCCGTGGAACGTTGCCCTCAGCCGCGGCGACCGGCTCTGGCTCGACAACTGGCTCGCGAACGCGAATGCGGCGGGCGTCGACCCGCTCGTGAGCTTCGGCGCCGCTCACGGCTCGCGCTGTCCGGCGCGCCCCTGCAAGCTCCCGACGACAGCGACGTTCGAGCGCGCGTTCCGCGCCTTCCGTGCACGCTGGCCGCAGGTGCGCACGATCGGGGTCTGGAACGAGGCCAACCACCGCAGCCAGCCCACCTTCCGGTATCCCGAAGAGGCCGCTCGTTTCTTCAACGTCGTCCGCGAGCGCTGCGCCGGCTGCCGGATCGTCGCGGCCGACGTGATCGACGATCCCAACATGGTCCGCTGGCTGGGCGAGTTCCGCGTGCTGGCGCGTGGCGCGCGCCTGTGGGGCCTCCACAACTATCGCGACAGCAACCCGCGCCGCGGGCAGCGCTACGGCGGCACCAAGCTGCTGCTGGAGACCGTCCCCGGCAAGGTGTGGCTCACGGAGACCGGCGGCATCGTCAGGTTCGTGCTCCCCGACGGGCGCACGCTGTTCCCGTACAGCGAGCAGCGCGCCAACGTGGCGATGGGACGCGCGCTGCGGCTCGCGAAGCAGTACCGCAGCCGGATCGAGCGGCTGTACGTCTATCACTGGCGCCAGGACTCGTTCGACAACCGCTTCGATGCCGGGCTGCTGAACGCGGACGGCGAGCCGCGCCCGAGCTACCGCACGCTGAGGCGTTGGCTGACGACGCCCTGGTTCACGCCCTGACCGCCTAGACGTCGACCTCCGGGTGGCGGGTGCGGAGGTGCTCGGTGAGCGTCTCGCGCACCCAGCGCCGCTCGCCGGCGCTCGCCATCCGGTAGCGCCCGAGCAGCTCCTTCTGCGTCTCGAGCGGCAAGCCGGCGATCTCCCAGCGCACCGCGAGCCGCTCGAAGAGGAGCTCGGAGCGCCGCTGCCAGCGGTCCTCGGCCGAGGCGGCCGGCTTCGAGTCGAGCTGGGCGAGCTGGCGCAGCGTGCCGGCGCTGAGCTCGTCGCGCAGCGTGAGCACGTCGCCCTCGGCGTCGCGGTAGTCCGTGGTGCTCGCGGGCACGCGATCGGTCCCGCCGCCCGTCGAGGCCCGCCTGCGCGAACGGCGTCCCACGTGCCGTCCTAGGCGGGTGGGGCGTCGACGAGCGCGCGGCTGCGCTCCTCGACCGCGGACGTGATCCGCTCCGCGATGGACGGGAGGATGCGCGCCATCGAACGGAAGGCCTGCCCGGTCATGACGATCTCCCGGCGCTCCGCGCCCGAGAGCGATTCGAACAGCGCGATCGAACGCAGACCGGCCTCGTCCATGGATTCCTCCTCCGCTCGCAGGGGTGAGCGCGACCGTACCTCAGCGCGACCTCGTCTCCAAGTCGAGCAGCGTGCGCTTGCGCTCCAGCCCGCCGCCGTAGCCCGTGAGCGCGCCGGCCGCTCCGATCACGCGGTGGCAGGGCACGATCACCGGCAGCGGATTGCGCCCGTTGGCGGCGCCGACGGCGCGGCACGCCCCTGGGCGGCCGATCGCGGTCGCCAGCCCGGAGTAGGTGGTGGTGCTTCCATACGGGATCTCGCCGAGCGCATCCCACACGCGGCGTTGGAACTCGGTCCCGCGCGGAGCCAGCGGCAGGTCGAAGCGCTCGAGCTCCCCGGCGAAGTAGGCGTGCAGCTGCGCCTCGGCTTCGGCGAACAGCGGCTCCGCGCTCCGCGTTCGCCTCGCAGCGGCGAATGCCACGCCGCTCAGGCGCCCGCCATCGCCGCTCAGCCAGAGCGTGCCGAGCGGGGTGTCCACGCTGTGGTGCGCCATCGCGGTCACGCTACCGCCGCCGGGCGGGCCACCGACCGGCATGTCCGAAAACCGCCAGCCACCCGTGCGACGATGGGCTTCGTGATCGACGACTTCGAGCGCTGCTACCGCTTCATGCAGAGCCGCGATCCGCGCTACGACGGCTTCTTCGTCGTCGCTGTGACCTCCACCGGGGTGTATTGCCGCTCGAGCTGCCCCGCCCGGCTGCCGAGCCGCCGCAACGTGCGGCTGTTCCGCAGCGCCGCCGCGGCGCAGGAGGAGGGCTTCCGCGCCTGCAAGCGCTGCGACCCCGACGGTGCGCCGGGCTCCCCCGCCTGGAACAGGCGCGCGGACGTTGCCGGCCGCGCACTGCGGCTGATCGCGGACGGTGCCGTGGACCGCGAGGGCGTGGGCGGGCTGGCGGCCCGCCTGCACTTCAGCGAGCGGCAGCTGAACCGGATCCTCGTGACAGAGGTGGGCGCCGGTCCGGTGGCGCTCGCCCGTGCCCAGCGGGCACAGTCGGCGCGGACGCTCATCGAGGGCACCGGGCTGCCGCTCGCGCAGGTGGCGCTGGGCGCCGGCTTCGGGAGCGTCCGCCAGTTCAACGACACGGTGCGCGCCGTCTACGCCCGCACGCCGACGGAGCTGCGCCGCCGCGCCCACCGCCGGCGCCGGGCCGCCGCGCCGGGCGCGATCGAACTGCGCCTGCCCTGCCGCGAGCCGTTCGACGGCCACTCCCTGGTCGCCTTCCTCGCGGCGCGGGCAGTCCCGGGGGTGGAGGAGGTCACGGCCGATACGTACCGGCGCTCGCTCTCGCTCGAGCGCGCCGCGGCCGTGGTCTCGCTCACGCCCACCGCCGGAGCGGTGCGCTGCGAGCTGCGCCTCGACGACCTGCGCGACCTCACTGCCGCGGTGGCCCGCTGCCGGCGCCTGCTCGACCTCGACGCGGACCCGCTCTCGATCTCCTCGCGGCTCGAGCAGGGGGACGGCCCGCTCGCCCCGCTCGTGCGCCGCCGGCCCGGCCTGCGCGTGCCCGGCTGCGTGGACGGCTTCGAGCTCGGCGTGCGCGCGATCGTCGGCCAGCAGGTCTCCGTGCCGGCGGCGCGGACCATCCTCGGGCGGCTGGTCGCCGCGTACGGCGAGCCGCTGCCCGAGCCGGACGGCGCGCTCACGCACCGCTTCCCGAGCCCGGCCGCGCTGGCGGAGCTGGACCTGGCCGCGCTTCCGTTCCCGCGCACGCGCGCGCAGGCGCTGCGCTCGCTGGCGCGGCTCGTGGCGGACGGGGATCTCAGCCTCGGCCCCGGGGCCGACTCCTCCGACACGCTCGCGGCGCTACAGGGGATTCCCGGGATCGGTCCCTGGACCGCCTCATACGTCGCGATGCGCGCGCTCGGCGATCCGGACGTCTTCCTCCCGGGCGACGTGGGCATCCGTCACGCGCTCGAGCGGCTCGGCGGCCCCATCTCCGACGAGGAGTGGCGGCCCTGGCGCTCCTACGCGGTGGTTCACCTCTGGCGCAGCCTCCACGCCTGAGGTACCTCTCAGGGCACGCGAGGAGAGGGCAAACCGCCAGGACGGTTCCTCACGCTCGTCGTGGCGAGCGTCGCGTTCGGGAGCTGCTTCGACAGCCTCGATGCGCTCAGGGACTGCGTGGACCAGGTACTCAGGTAAGACTTCCGGCATGCGAGCGGTCCAGATCGTCGACCTGTCGGGGCCGAGCTCCGCCCTGGCGCAGGTCGACATTCCCGAGCCCGAGGCGTCGCACATGCTCACGCCGGGCAGCGGCGTGGTAATCGACGTGCACGCCGCCGGCGTCTCCTTCCCGGAGGTGCTCCAGAGCCGCGGCGAGTACCAGGTCAAGCCGCCGCTGCCGTTCGTGCCCGGCAGCGAGGTCGGCGGCTTGGTCCGCAGCGCGCCGGAGGGCTCGGGCCTGAGCGAGGGCGACCGCGTGGCCGCCTGCTGCATGCTCGGCGGGTTCGCCGAGGTGGCCGTGGCCCCCGAGTTCCTCGCCTTCCCGCTGTCCGAGGAGCTCGACTTCGCCCAGGGCGCCAGCCTCATCCTCAACTACCACACGGCCTACTTCTCGCTGAAGCTGCGCGGGCGCCTGAGCGAGGGCGAGACCGTGCTCGTCCACGGCGCGGCCGGGGGAGTCGGCACCGCCACCCTCCAGATCGCCAAGGGCCTCGGCGCGCGCACCGTCGCCGTGGTGTCGAGCGACGAGAAGGAGCGGGTGGCGCGCGAGGCGGGCGCGGACGAGGTGGTCCGCTCGGACGGCCCCTGGAAGGACGAGGCCAAGGAGTGGTCGGGCGGAGGTGTGGACGTCGTGATCGACCCGGTGGGCGGCGACCGCTTCACGGACAGCCTGCGCTCGCTGCGCGAGGGCGGGCGCCTCGTGGTGGTCGGCTTCACCGGCGGCTCGATCCCCGAGGTCAGGGTCAACCGCCTGCTCCTGAACAACGCCGAGGTGGTCGGGGCGGGCTGGGGCGCCTACGTGATGAGCAAGCCGGACGTGAACCGCGAGATCGGCGCGGAGGTGAACCGCCTCGTGGACGAGGGCTTCGTGCGCCCGATCGTCGGCGCGCGCTTCCCGCTGGAGCGGGCGAGCGAGGCGCTCGAGCTGATCGACGGCCGCGGTGCGACCGGCAAGGTGGTGCTGGACCTGCGCTGAGGCGGAGTCGATAGTGCGTGATGGAGGACGAGGCGGCTGCGGTTCTCTCGACATGCTCGGCTCCTAACGGCTGCTGACATCGACAACGTCCGCCTAAGCGAGGTCTTCAGGCGAGAGGCTTCCCCCCTCGCCCAGCCAGCGCTCGGCGTCGAGCTGAGCCTGGGCGGCCTGCCTGCCGCCTGAGATATCGCCCACGCGCTGGCCGACCCGCGGCGGGACCGAGGCCCGCAGGTCGGGTGAGCGAAATCCCACGAGCTCGGCGACCGAAGCCACCGACTCCAGCGACTGCCCGCACGCGGGACACGACGCGTGGGCCAGATCCGTGCCGGCGCCCGCTGTCGAAACGCGGATCTTGCACGACACGCACTTGAAGTAGGGCACGACGGCCCCTTCCTATCGAGGTTCCGGCAACGTTAGTCCTTCTCAGCAACCGCGCTGAGGACCGCTATCGTCGGAGACCGGACAGTCGCTCGCCGGGTCGAGATCGTCGCGGTCGGCCATGGCCTCGCACCCAGCGGCCTCAGTCCGCGTGCGCCTCCGCGAAGGTCACCAGCCGCCCGCGGTCGGTGTCCCAGAGCTTCAGCCGCACCGCGCGCAGGCCGTCCCACATGGAGACGGTGGGAACGTCGTGGAAGATCGGGTTCTCGTCGTGCGCGCGCTGGAGGTTGTAGTTCGGGATGCGCGTGCTCAGGTGGTGGACGTGGTGGAGCCCGATGTTGCCCGTGAAGAACTGGAGGACCTTGGGCAGCTTCAGGTAGGAGCTCCCGCGCAGCGCGGCAGCGGCGTAGCTCCAGTCGCCGGTGCTCTGCCAGTAGGTGTCTTCGAACTGGTGCTGGACGTAGAAGAGCCACACTCCGGCGCTACCGGCGAGCACGGCTGTCGGCCCCTGAACGAGCAGGTACTCGCGCCACCCCATGAGCCAGCACAGCAAGCCGACGAGCACGAGCAGCGCGACGTTCGTGCCGATCACGCTGCGCCGGATGCGTGGCCGCGCCGAGCGCGAGGTCAGCCGTGGCTGCACCACCATCGCGAAGATGGGTCCCAGCCCAAACATCACGAGCGGGTTGCGAAAGAGCCGGTAGCCGAGCCGCTTCGGCCACGGCAGGCCGCGGTACTCGGCAACGGTCAGCGTGGGGACGTCCCCAACACCGCGCCGATCGAGGTCCCCGGCCGTCGCGTGATGGACCGCATGGCTGTGGCGCCAGCTCGTGAAGGTCGAGAACACGAAGAGCCCCAGCGCCCTTCCGAGCCACACGTTGGCGCGCTTGGAGGGCAGGAACGAGCCATGCGTGCAGTCGTGAAAGAGGACGTAGGTGCGCAGGAGAAAGCCGGTGGCCGGGATCGCGATAGCCAACGTCAACAGGTACGAGACGTCCAGCGACAGGTACATCAGGGTCGACAGCACGAGATACGGCAGGACCGCGGTGGCCAGGTCCAGGAGGGCGCGTCCGAGGTGCGGCCTGGCATATGGAGCGAGGGCCTCCTTCCAGAACGCGCGCTCGGGTGCGACGTCGGCGCTCACCCTGCCACCAGTTCACGAGCCCAGCGGAAGCGCAGCGCGAGGTACCCCTGCGGCAGGCCGCCGCTCAGCCGGTCCGCCGTGTCGAGCCACTCGAGCGCCTGCCCGAAGTCGCCGAACCGCCCGCACCCCTCGGCCCGATCGAAGGCCGTCTCGATGCGCGCCTGATGCCGTCCCTCACGGGCAACCTGCTCGTTCCACTGCTGGGCATCCAACATGCTCGGCTCCTGACATCGACAAGTGTGCCGACCGAGTGCTGGACCCGGAAGGGCCGCCCGCCGCTGGCTTGGGGCGAGGGTCGTCCCACCCTACCACCGCCTGGCAGCTAGACTGGCCTCTCTCTCGAGCGCATGAACTATCGCGAGACAGAGCATCTGCGCGTCCTGATCGCGAACGAGCGGCGCGATCGGCTTGCCCTTGTCGCGCCGATCGTCGCCAGGCTCGGCCACGAGGTGATCGCGCGCGAGATCGAGGTC